>JBBAFX010000094.1:0-8635 GCA_041655195.1 Trueperaceae bacterium | reverse complement strand
GGCGGTTGCGGCCGTTGATCTTCATGGCGTCGGAGCCGCAGATGCCGTGAGCGCAGGAGCGCCGGAAGCCGAGCGAGCCTTCCTTCTCCCACTTGATCTCGTTCAGCACGTCCAGAACGCGGTCCATGGGCTCCACTTCCATGCTGAACTCCTGCCAGCGCGGGCGCGGATCGACGTCGGGGTCGTACCTCTTTATTCGAACGGTGATGTTCATCCAGCTACCTCAATACACCCGGGGCTTCGGCTCGTAACGGCCGAGCGTAACGGGCTTGTACTCGATCCTAACGGCGTCGCCCTCCTTGTAGACCATGGAGTGCTTCAGCCAGTTCTCGTCGTCGCGTTCCTTGTAGTCCTCACGGGAGTGAGCACCGCGCGACTCCGTGCGGTTGAGCGCGGCTTCCACTAGAGCCTGGGCGTTGTCGAGCATGAAGCCCAGCTCGATAGCCTCCATGAGCTCGGTGTTGAACCGCTTGCTTTTATCTTCCACGCCGATGTTCTTATAACGTTCGCGCAGTTGCTGGAGCTCGTCGCGTTGGGTGCTGAGGGTCTCCTGCGTGCGGAACACGGAGGCGTTGTCCATCATGGTCCTCTGCAGCTCCTTGCGGAGGTGCGAGACGCGCTCCGTGTGGGGGCCGTTGAGCGCCGTATCGACCAGTTGCTGGGCGAGGTCCAGCGCGTCCTTCGGGATGGTGCCGAACTGCGCGGTCTCGGCGTACTTGCTGCCGTTACGGCCCGCGCGGCGACCGAACACGAGCAGGTCGCCGAGCGAGTTGGTGCCCAGGCGGTTGGCGCCGTGCAGGCTGGCGCACGCCACCTCGCCGGCGGCGTACAGGCCCGGGATTATGGTGTTCTGCCCGTCCAGGATGACGTTCGTGTCGATGGTGGTGGGGATGCCGCCCATGGCGTAGTGCGCGGTCGGCTGGATAGGCACCAGCTCCTTCACCGGGTCGACGCCGAGGTAGATGCGCGCGAACTCGGTGATGTCCGGCAGGCGCTCCTCGATGATGTGCGCGTCGATGTGCGTGAGGTCTAGGTGGATGTAGTCCTTGTTCGGGCCGGCGCCGCGTCCCTCACGGATCTCGAGGTACATGGCGCGGCTGACCATGTCGCGCGGGGCCAAGTCCTTGATGGTGGGCGCGTAGCGCTCCATGAACCTCTCGCCCTCGGAGTTGCGGAGGATGCCGCCCTCCCCGCGAGCGCCCTCAGTTAGGAGCACCCCGATCTTGTAAAGGCCGGTGGGGTGGAACTGGAAGAACTCCGGGTCCTCCTGCGGTATGCCGCGGCGCCACGCGATGCTCATGAGGTCGCCAGTGAGCGCGTGCGCGTTGGAGGTGACCTGGAACATGCGGCCCGTGCCGCCCGCCGCGATGATGGTGGACTTGGCTTGGAACACGTGTAGCTCGCCGGTGGCCAGCTCGTAAGCCACCACACCGCGGCACTCGCCGTCCACGATGATCATGTCCAGCACGTGGAACTCGTTGAAGAAAGTGACCTGGTCCTTGACCGACTGTTGGTAGAGGGTCTGCAGGATCATGTGGCCGGTGCGGTCGGCGGAGTAACAAGCGCGCTCCACGGGCGCCTTGCCGTGATCGCGGGTGTGACCGCCGAACTTGCGCTGCGCGATGCGGCCGTCGGGCGTGCGGCTGAACGGGAGCCCCATGTGCTCCAGCTCGTACACGGCGTCGATGACCTCGTGCGCGAACACCTCGGCTACGTCCTGGTCAGTGAGGTAGTCGCCGCCCTTCACGGTGTCGAAGGCGTGCCACTCGGGGTGGTCCTCGCTGACGTTGCCTAGCGCGGCGCCAACGCCGCCCTGCGCCGCGCCCGTGTGCGAGCGCGTGGGGTACAGCTTGGTTATGACCGCCACGGAGACGTTGGGGTTATGCGCCGCGTAACGGGCGGCCATCAGGCCCGCGCCGCCGGCGCCGACCACGATGACATCGAATCTATGAGCCCTGATCATGCTGTTATCTACGCCCTTCCTTACTGCGGCGGAGTGAGGTTGCGGATAGCGTCGCCCATCTCCTGGAAGCTGAACGCCCAAAGGGTCATGACGCCTACCACGAAGATGCCTGCCGCCACCACGAAGAGGATGGTCTTGAGCCAGAAGCGGGTGCCGGGCCGTTTGAAGTAGTCCTCGATGCTGTAACGCAGGCCGTTGACCCCGTGCAGCAGCGCGAAGCCTAAGAGGAACGAGTCGAAGATCTTCACGCCGGGCCGCGCCAGGCGCTGCGCCGCGTACTCGTAATCGATGGTGCCCGCGTCGACCAGGATGTTGTTGATGAACACGTGAGCGCCCACCAGGAATATGAGGAAGAGGCCGCTGATGCGCATGAACACCCACCAGCCCAGTTCGGCACTGGTGGAGAAGGTTTGCTTAGCCTGCGAGTAAGTGCGGGGGCGAGCTGCTTTGCTGGCCATCATGCACCTCCCCTGAGGATCTCGGGGACGATCTTGAAGAGGACGGGGATGCCGATGGCGGTAACGAGGCCGAGTACCGTGTACCACATGGCGCGCTGGTACTTGACGCCCCAGCCGGTGAAGTCCATGAGGATGATCCGCAGCCCGTTAAGCGCGTGGTAGGTGACCGCCGCGATTATCAGCACGAGGCCAACGCGGAACGGCCACTGGTGATAGAAGAACAGGAACGCGTTGAACGGCCCGTCGGGGCCGAACATGACCAGGCTGATGTCGAAGACATGCAGCAGCAGATAGAGGGCCAACGCTACACCTGAGATGCGGTGTAGGAAGAAGGCCCACTGACCCTCGCGACCTCGGTACATTCGGAAAACCTCCCAGGGCCGGTCCCCGCGGTTCCGACCTCATCTGTGGGCGATTCTATCACCGCCCTCATCTTGCTCATCCTCCGGTCAGGTTGGCATAGGGCCAACACTGGCTGGCGTGGGGAGCGCCACACGCGGTCAGGGGGCGGTTACGGGGCAGTCAGGGTACGGTCTCCGTGCGGTCACGGTGCTGTCACGGGGCCGTTAGGGTGCGGTCACGTGTAGTCCCGCGCCGGCCGCCGGCAGCGCTGGGAACGCCGGGGACGTCGAGAACGCCCGGAGCGGCTCCGTCCTGGTAAGGTCTAGAACACTGTGTTGTTAGCTTTTGACCTAGACCGCACGCTCCTCACTGAGGAGTACGAACTACCGCTAAACATCCTCGACGCTATTCACAAGGCGCGCGCCAAGGGGCACATCATCACAGTGCTCACCGGCCGCCAGTACGGCTCTGCCCGGCCGTACATCGAGCAGCTCGAGGTAGACGTTCCGAGCAGCACCAACCACGGCGCCCGCGTCCGCAACCCGGACGGTTCCGAGCTGCGCCGCGTGCTCATGGACGGCGCTTACGCCGATCAGCTCCTGGCCGATTACCTGCACGACACGCACCTGGAGTTCTCGGCCGTCATGGACGACACCCTGTACGTGAGGGACCCGGCGCACGAGCGCTGGAGCTGGGTGCACGCCTCCAGTCGCGCTGTCACGCATTACCAGGCGGGCTCCGTGGCTGAGTACGACAAGGTCGTGTTCCAGACGGGCCGCATGGACCGCAGCCAGGAGATCTACCAGCTAATTGGCCGCACGCATCCGGACGTGATCCGTTACCTGTGGGGCGACGGCTTCCTGGAGGTGGTGCCCACCGGCGCCGACAAGGGCAGCGCCCTGGCCTACATAGCCGACAAGCTGGGCGTGCCGCGCTCCGAGGTGGTGGCGTTCGGCGACGGTGCCAACGACATCACCATGGTCGAGTGGGCCGGCACGGGCGTAGCGGTCGGCCCGCACGCGCACTCCGAGGTGCTAGCGGTGGCTGATCAGCACATAGACTCGCCCGAAGAGGGCGGCGTGGCGGACTGGATCAAACGCAACCTGCTGTAAGAGCAGGCCTACTCTAAAGGTATGGCTCACCCGAGCGCGTCGAGGAACTCCTGACGCGTGCGCGCGTCGTCGTGGAACACGCCGCGCATGGCGCTGGTGCGGGTGGTGGAGCCCTGCTTCTCGACTCCGCGCATCATCATGCACATGTGGCTGGCCTCGGTGACCACCGCCAGCCCGCGGGGCTGCAGTACCTGCACCAGGGCGTCGGCTACCTGGGAGGTCATGCGCTCCTGCAACTGCAACCTGCGCGCGAACACGTCGACCACCCGCGCGAACTTGGATAACCCCAGCACCTTCTTATTGGGTATGTAACCTATGGCGGCCTTGCCGAAGAACGGCAGCATGTGGTGCTCGCACATTGAGTAGAACTCGATGCCTTTAACGACCACCATCTCGGACCCCTCGGCATCGAAGAGTGCGTCGTTGATGACGGCGTGCAGGTCCGCGCGGTAACCGGCGGTGATGTAGTGGAGGGAGCGCGAGACGCGTTCGGGTGTCTTGAGTAGCCCCTCGCGGGTCACGTCCTCACCTAGGCCCGTGATGAGCTCCGTTATGAGCGGCGCCAGCGAAGCGTCGCCGCCCTCGTCGAACTCCGGGGCGGCGATGTCGAAAGCGGTTCCAGGTTCTGACATGTTGTCGTAGATAGTAGCAGTAGCGCCCCACACGCACAGTTCGCGAGCAGACGGAGCTACACTCGTGGGCGTGCGTTTAGACCATCAAGACAGTTACCTCACGGAGTTCTACGCCACGCTGGCAGAGACTCGCATGGACGGCCGTGGCACGTGGCTGCGGCTGGACCGCAGCGCCTTCTACCCCACCTCCGGCGGCCAGCCCAACGACACGGGCGCGCTGACCGTCGCGGGCGTGCGGTTGCACGTGCGCGACGTGCAGGTGGAGGACGGCGCCGTCTGGCACTTGGTGGCGGCCAGCGCCGGCTCAGACGGAGCAGAGCCCAGCGCAATTGCGGCTGTCATCGGCTCTGAGGTGCACGGGCTCATCGACTGGGAGCGCCGTTACCGCCACATGCAGCGCCACACTGGGCAGCACCTGTTGTCGCAGGCGCTGGTGCGGGTGAACCCGGAATACGGCACGCGGTCAGTCAGCATGCGCGGCGCGGAGTGCACCATCGACTTCGGTGGCGAGGCGGACGAGGCGGCACTGGCAGCGGTGGAGGCAGAGGTTAACAGCGCGGCGCGGCGGGCGCTGGCGGTGATGACGTTTCAAGTTGACGATTCAAGGTTGGGTGAGTACCGGTTGCGCCGGCCGGCGAAGGTGAGCGGCACCGTGCGGCTGGTGGCCATAGGCGATTACGACCTGGTCGCGTGTGGGGGTTCGCACGTGCGCAACAGCGCCGAGGTACTGCCCGTGAAGATCGTGGGGCTCGAGCGCGTGAAGGGCGGCACCAACCGCCTTACGTTCCGAGCCGGCGAGGAAGCGCTTGATGATTACGCCTGCAAGCACGCCATTACGAGCACCTTGAGCGTGGCGCTTAGCGCGCCGGTGGAGGAGTTACCAGCGCGGGTGGAGCAGTTGCGGGCGGAACTAGCCGAGCAGGGGCTAGCGCTAGACAAAGCGCGGCGCGCCCAAGCGGCGGCTCTAGCCGAGCGGCTCTCGGCTCAGGCCGAAGCGGGCCAGGTGGTGGCCTACCTCGGCGCAAACGATGCCGCGCTGTTCCCTGAACTGGTGGACCTCATGCAGCGCGCCACCGGTCTGGTCACCTTTCTGGCGGCTGAGGAGGGTGGCGCGGGCCGCGTGCGGTTCGCGTTCCTCGCGGGCCCCGGCGTGGACGTTGATGTGCGCCCCCTGCTGAACACCGCCCTGGCTCAGCTCGGCGGCCGCGGTGGCGGTCGACCCGACCGGGCGCAAGGGGCGGCTGAAGCCGACGAAGAGCAGGCCCTGGCCGCGCTGAGTGCGGCAGCTGCCCAGCTCAATTCCTGAACCGCGCGCCTCGTTCCGTTGCCCCCTGAGCGCGCTCCACAGGCGCATCGGATACTGACCAGATTCCCGCTTGGCGCTACATTCGACTTGTGGGCCGCGTTGGCAGTTTCGGGTTACCCGGGTTAGCTCGTTCGCTCCCGGCGTTAGACCTGCTGCCGTGACCGGTCATTCCAAGGAGGAAGTATGCCTGCCGTCAAGAACCGTCTTCAGGACGTCAAGCTCGACATCAAAGCAAGTGCTCGTGAGACCCTTGTCGAGCTCCTCAACCAGACCCTCGCCGACACGTCCGACCTCGTTAGCCAGTTCAAGCAGGCTCACTGGAACGTGCGCGGCATGGACTTCTGGCAGTTCCATCAGATGTACGACGCCGTCCACGCTGCCCTCGAACCGTTCGTGGACGAGGTCGCCGAGCGCATCAGCACGTTGGGCGGTGTGGCCATGGGCACCGTGCGCATGGCCGCCGCCAGCAGCAAGGTGAAGGAGTTCCCGGGCGGCTTCGGCGATAGCAAGAAGTTCACCACCGAACTGCGTGACCGCCTGGCAGCGTACGCCAAGCAGGTCCGTTCCGACATCGAGGCAGCGGAGAAGGCGGAGGACCCGACCACGGCTGACCTCCTGACCGAGATCTCGCGCGCGGCGGACCTGCAGCTCTACTTCCTGGAGTCGCACCTGCACTGAGTTGGGTCGGTTCTGGCGTTCTCGCTAGTTCTAGGTTCTCGCTGGTTCTAGTTTTTCGCTGGTTTTAGGCTTCCGCTCGGGCGGCGCCACGGGTCTCGTTCAGGCCTCGGCGCCGCCCGAGCCCTCGAAATCGCGCATGGCGCTGGAATCGAGCACGCTAGCCGCCACGTAGATGGGCGCGTTGGTGCGCACGGCTATGGCCATGGCGTCCGAAGGGCGCGCGTCGACCTCGATGGCCACCCCGGCACGTTCCAGCACGAGGTTGGCGTAGAAGGTGCCCTCAACCAGGTCGGTAATCTCCACCCTGGTGAGGGGCGCGTCGAGCATCTCCAGCACGGACACGAACAGGTCGTGGGTGAGTGGTCTCTCCATCTGTTCTTTGGACCTGCCGGCCGCGATGCTTATGGCCTGCATAGCGTCGATGTGTATGGGGAGCAGCTCCCCGTTCGGGGCCCGCAGTAGGGCAAGGAACTGGTTCTCGTCGCCTGAGACGGCAATATCTTCGAGCTCGACCTTGACCATGGCGGTCATCATAGCGCGGGCTACGGTAAGCTTCTGCGCATGTTCGAGCCGGTCATCGGCCTGGAAGTACACCTAGCCTTGCGCACCCAGACGAAGCTGTTCTGCGGTTGCGCTACGAGTTTCGGCGCCGAGCCGAACGTGAACACCTGCCCCGTGTGCCTTGGGCTGCCAGGCACCTTGCCGCTACTGAACGAGCACGCGCTCGAGCTGGCGTTAGCGTTCGCGTCGGCCCTCAGTTGCCAGATTCCGCCTGTTACTTACTGGCACCGTAAGCACTACTTCTACCCGGACGCTCCGAAGAACTACCAGCTGAGCCAGGACGACGTGCCGGTGGGCGCGAACGGCTTCATCGATATCCCTGGCGGGCGCCGCATCGGTATCACGCGCTGCCACCTGGAGGAGGACGCGGGCCGCCTCGTGCACCCCGCGTACGCCGATCACTCGCTGGTCGATCTGAACCGGGCGGGCTCGCCCCTCATCGAGATGGTCACCGAGCCCGACATCCGCTCTGCGGACGAAGCGCGCGATTTCTTGGTGGAGGTGCGCGGCATAGCGCAAGCGCTCGGCGTCTCGGACGCGGCGCCTGAAGAGGGCAAGATGCGCGCGGACGTGAACATCTCGTTGCACCTGCCGGATCAGCCGTACGGCACGAAGGTGGAGGTCAAGAACCTCAACTCGTTCCGGAGCGTGGCCGCCGCCATCGAGTTCGAGACGAAGCGTCAGGCTCAGTTGCTGGAAGCCGGCCGCACCATCAACCAGGAGACGCGCGGCTGGAACGAGGGCGGGCAGAAGACGTACCTCATGCGCACGAAGGAAACCGCTGCGGATTACCGTTACTTGCGCGACCCGGACATTCCGCGCGTGTTCATTTCGGACGCGAAGCAGGCCGCCGTGCGCGCCACCTTGGCCGAGAAGCCTGCGGAGAAGTCCGCGCGCTTCGTGGCGGCCGGCGTGCGAGCGAGTGACGCGAGGCTCATCGCTTACGACGTGGACGCCGCCAGTTTCTTTGACGCGGCGCTGGCCGATTACGCGGGCGACGCCCAGACGGTGGCTAACTGGATGGCGGAGGTCACGGGCCGGTTGCACGCCGCGGAGCAGTCGCTAGCAGGCAGCGCCCTGACCCCACGCAACCTGGTGAGGCTCATGGTGCTGGTCGACGACGGCACTATCTCGGTCACCGCAGCCAAGGAACTACTGGCGGACGTGGTGAACGGCGAGGATCCCGACGCGTTGGTGGCGGCGCGAGGCTTGGCGCAGGTGAGCGACGAGAGCGAGCTGGGCGCCATGGTGGACGCCGTCCTGGCCGCGAACCCCGACCTGGTGGAACGCGTCCGCGCGAACCCGAAGGCCATCAACGCGCTCCTCGGCAAGGTCATGCAAGCCACGAAAGGAGCCGCCAAGCCCGATTTGGCTCGGCGGCTCATTGAGGAGAGGTTGGGGTAGGGACTAATCGACGGCTCGATGGCCACGAGTTCGTGTGAGGTAACTCGACTCTATACAGAACCAACTCAAAGTGCCGAGTTCAACCGTCTGCGGGCGGTGGCGACCCCGGATCGCCGGGGGGACCCTGCTCACCGGGGGGACCCTGCTCACCAGGAGGACCAGGGGGTTCAGGGGGACGC
>JBBAFX010000093.1:0-8743 GCA_041655195.1 Trueperaceae bacterium | reverse complement strand
TCACGAAGCCACCTCCAGGCGCACCTGGTTCACCACCAGGCTGCCGAGGTCGGCCTGCGTGACACCCACCGCCTGTTCCGGCAGAGTGGGGAGGGTCATGAGGCCGCTGGGGACGTTGTTGGTGACGTGCACAACCGCGTCACGCCAGATGCCGCCGGCGCGCAGGCGCACTTCGGCGCCGTCCATGAGACCCTGCTGGGCGGCGTCCGCGGGGTTCATGCGGAGCTTAGGACCACCGACGGCGGCGTTCAGGTGCGGGTTGCGGCTCAGGTACTCGGCGCGCGCCATGCTGGGCACTATGAGCAGGTTGCCGCCGGTGGCGGGCGCCTCGCGCGGCGAGGTGCGCTGCGCGGCGCGGCTACGCGCCTTGGGCATGGTGCCGTAATCAGCCAACTCGGCTAAGTCCATATCGAAGCGCTTTTTGAGCACGCGGCGCGCGCTGCGCACGCTGCGGCCCTCCATGCGTTCGCCCAGCGCCTCGCCCAGGTAACGCACGACGCCGGTGAGGTCCTCGGCGTTGCCCGCCTCGACAGGCGCGGCGCGCACGGGCAGGAAGCGCCCCTCGAGGTTCACCACGGTGCCGTCACGCTCGTAGACGCTGCGGGCAGGTAGGACAACGTCGGCTAGCAGCGCCGTTTCGGTCATGAACATGTCGTGCACCACCAGCAGCTCGAGGTCCTTGAGCTTGGCGGCCACGTCGGGGTCCTTGGCGGGGTCGAGGTTGGAGAGGACCAGCGCGCGGGCGCCTTCGAGCATGCCCTCGTACGAGTAACGCTCGTGGCTGGGGAGCACGCCAAGGAGCTCCAGGCCGTAACTGTTAGCCATGGGCCCGACGGGCATCTCCTTAGCGCCTACGGCCTTGACGAAGGCGCGGGCGGCGTCGGCGGCGTCGCGGCGGGCGAGGGCGAACCCGCCCAGCACTACCACCGCGTTCTTGCCGTCCTGCAGGCGCTTCACGAGCTGCTTGGCGGTGCCTATGTCCGTGCCGAGCGCGGCGCTCTGCTCGGCGCTCAGCTCCTCGCCTTCGGCCACAGCCGTGAGCGCTGCGAAGAAGGCGGCCTCGCCACCCACCGGGTAGGTGATGGCGGTGCCCGCGTGCCGCATGAGGTCAACGCGGTACGGGGCGGCGACGGTGAGGATGCTGGCGTTGCGCGGCATGCGCTCCTTGAGGCGCAGGTCGGCGATAGGTACGCCGTGCGCCATCATGGCGGGCGGCGTGACGCCCTTGAGGGCGTCCTTGATGCGCAGGTCGATGATGCCCGCCTCTTCGGTCACGTCGCCGAGGACCAGGATGGCGTCGGCGGTGGCCAGCTCGGTAAGCGTGGCGGGGCGGTTGGCTATCACGGAAGCGGCGGGGCGCGGAGCATGGTCGATCTGGCCCGTGCCGAGCTTCTCGGCCAGGGCCTGCGCGGCCACGCCCTCTTCGAGGGTGGAGTCGGCGCGGATGGCTAAACCAACGTCCTTACCGCCGAGGCCAGCGAGGCGTTCAGCGATGAACGCGGCAGCCTCGGGCCAGGTGGCGGGCTGAAGCTCGCCGCTGCGGCGCACGAGGGGGGTGGTGAGGCGGTCCGGGGAGTCCACGTACTCGTGACCGAAACGGGTGCCGTCGTCGATCCAGGTTTTGTTGACGTCCGGGTTGAGCGCGGCCTTGATGCGCTCGATGCGGCCCGTGCGCGCGTCGACTATGACGGCGGAGCCAGTGGCGTCGTCCATACCCGTGCTGCGCGTGTGGTCGTACTCCCAGTTGCGGCCACGGAAGCGGCTGGAGGCGTCCAGCAGCGCGCCCACCGGGCAGATGTCGGCGATGTTGCCGGAGAAGTTGCTGGGCAGCCCGCCCTCCATGGTGCCGATGAAGGTGTGGGAGCTGCGCTCGATGAAGTCGAGCACCTCGTCGCCGGGCACCTCCTCGAAGAAGCGCACGCAGCGCTTGCAGTGGATGCAGCGTTCGCGGTCGAGGGTGATGAGCTCACTGAGCTCGTGGTGCTTCTCGGAGTGGCGCTTATCGAACTCGAAACGCGAGAGGCCGTCGCCGTACTCGTAACTGCGGTCCTGCAGTTCGCAGGCGCCGCCCTTGTCGCACACGGGGCAGTCGAGCGGGTGGTTGATGAGGGTGAACTCGACCATGCCGTTCTGCGCGTTCTTCACGGCTTCCGACTCGGTGTCGATGACCATGCCCTCGCTGACCTGCGTGGTGCAGGTGGCCATGAGGTTGGGGAACCAGAAGATCTTCGGTTCGCCCGTTTCCTCGTCTAAGATCCAGTTGCCGTCGCGGTCCTTGCGGGGGGAGCCCACGCGGGCGAGGCACATGCGGCAGGCCCCGATGGGCGACATGTACTCCTGCGAGCAGAAGTACGGCACATCGTCGCCGGCGGCGAAGACGGCATCGATGGCGCTGGTGCCCGGCGCCAGTTCGAGCTCGACGTCGTTGACAACTACCTTCATGCTTGCCACCAGTCACTCTTCTGGTACTTCGGCCGGCCGTGCTCGGCGAGGTACTCGTACTCGTCGCGGAACCACTTGAGGCTCGCCTGCACGGGCATGACACAGGCGTCTGCCAGGGGGCAGAAGGCGTTACCGCGGATGTTGCCGACCACGTTCTCGAGGAGGTCGACGTCCTCGGGGCGGCCGAGGCCGGCCACCAGCTTCTGGTACATGCGGGGCAGCCAGTGACCCACGCCTTCACGGCAGGGGGTGCACTTGCCGCACGACTCGTGAGCGTAGAAACGCACGAGGTTGTAGAGCGCGTCCACGATGCACTTTTCGCGGGGGATTACGATGACGCCGCCCGTGCCTAGCATGGAGCCGTTCTTGGCCAGCGAGCCGTAATCCATGGGCATGTCGAGGAAGCGGTCCTCCCAGGGGAACATGGGGGTGGAGGAGCCGCCGGGGATGAACGCTTTGGGCTCCAGGGTTGGGCCGCCGGCGTAGTCGTAGATGAACTCGCGGAAGGTGGTGCCCATGGGCATCTCGTACACGCCCGTGCGCTTGACGGGGCCGGAGATCTGGTAGAGCTTGGTGCCCTTGCTGTCCTCGGTGCCCATGGAAGCGAACCAGGCGGCGCCCTTGTTGATGACGTGCACGGCGCTGGTCAGGCTCTCGACGTTGTTGATGGTGGTGGGTCGGCCGTACATGCCCGCCGCCGCCGGGAAGGGCGGCTTCAGGCGCGGGTTGGCGCGCATGCCCTCGAGCGAGTTCATGAGGGCCGTTTCCTCACCGCAGATGTAGGCGCCCGCCCCGCGGTGCACCGTGATGTCGAACGAGAAGTCGGTGCCCATGATGTTCTTGCCGAGTAGCCCAGCAGCGCGCGCTTCGTTGATGGCCGCCACGGTGCGTTCGTACCCGTGGTAGTACTCGCCGCGAACGTAGATGAACCCGAAAGTCACGTGCATGGCGAAGGCGGCGATGATCATGCCCTCGATCAGCTGGTGCGGGTCGTCTTCCAGGAAGTAGCGGTCCTTGAACGAGCCCGGCTCGGACTCGTCGGCGTTACAGACTATGTAGCGCGGCCCGCCGTCGGGCGGAGGCATGAACGACCACTTCACGCCGGTAGGGAAACCTGCACCGCCGCGGCCGCGCAGGCCGGACGCTTTCATCTCGTCCACCACCGCGGCGGGGGTCATGGAGGTGAGCACCTTACGGGCCGCTTCGTAACCGCCGTGGCGCTGGTAGTACTCGAGGGTGTGCGCACCGTCCACGCCCACGTGGCGGTACATGGTCACCTCGTAGCGGGGGTCGTGACGGCTGTTGATCAGGTCGGCACGCCCAGCGTTCAGGTCGCTCACGCCTCTCCCCCCTCCTGGCCCGCGGCCGGTGTGGAGCGGCCGAGGGGTATGGCCTTATTAGCGCCTTCGGTGTCGCCGCCGCGCTCGCGCCACGGTTCGGGCATGTCGTCCTGCCGTAGCGCCTGGATGAGGTGCTGGCAGCGGCTCTTACTGACGCGCTCGTAGTAGGTGTCGTTCACGAGCAGCACGGGCGCGGTGCCACAGGAGCCCACGCATTCGGCCTTCTGGAGCGAGAAGCGCCCCTCGGCGTCCGTCTCGCCGTTCACTATGCCGAGCTCGTTCACGAGGTAGTCGTACATCTCGTTCGCGCCGGCCAGCGCGCAGGAGAGGGTCGAGCAGATCTGGATGTGGTACTTGCCCACGGGCTGCTCGTGGTAGGTGGAGTAGAAGCTGAGGACGCCCTTCACCTCGGTGGCGGTGATGCCCACAATCTCGGCGATCTCGTGCATGCGCGCCTCGGAGATGTAGCGTTCGTTGCGCTGTACCTCCCACAGGAGCGGCATGAGGGCGGAGCGTCGACCCTCTTCGGGGTAACGCGAGAGGATCTCGGACAGCACTTCGGGCTTGTCGGCGAAGTACGGGGTGGTGGTCTCTAGTTCGATCATCGGCTCACTTACTTGTCTACGTCGCCCAGCACCGGGTCGAAGCTGGCGATGTTGATGACCATGTCGGCGAAGAGCCCACCGATGCTGGAAGGCTCGAGCGACTGCAGGTTGGCGAGGCTAGGGGCGTGCACCTTCACCCGGTAGGGCATGGAGCCGCCGTCGCTGACGATGTAATAACCGAGCTCGCCGCGCGCGGACTCCGTAGGCACGTACACCTCGCCTTTCGGCGGGTGGAAGCCCTCGGTGACGAGCTTGAAGTGGAAGATGACGGCCTCCATGGAGTTCTCGAGCTCGTGCCGTGGCGGGAGGCTGATGCGCCGGTCCGGGTCCTTCACGGGCCCAGGCTCGAGCAGGTCGAGCGCTTGCTTGACGATGCGGGCGGCTTCCACCATCTCGTCGAAGCGGATCATCATGCGCGCCCAGAGGTCGCCCTCCTGGTAGACGGGCACGTCGAACGAGTAATCCTCGTAACTGGAGTAAGGCTGCGCCTTACGGAAGTCGAGGTTCACGCCGCTGGCGCGCAGCGACGGCCCGGTCAGGGCGTAATCGATCGCCATCTCGGGGCTAACCACCGCCACGCCCTGGGTGCGGGCCAGCACGATGTCGTTACCGACCCACAGTGTGCGGTACTGCTCGAGGTGCGGCCAGAAGTCGTCGTACCAGGCCTGTACCGCCTCTTCGAAGCCCTCTGGGGTGTCCTGGTAGAGGCCCCCTACGCGGAAGTAGCCGTAGTTCATGCGTACGCCCGACACCATCTCGAAGATGTCGAGGATCTTCTCGCGCTCACGCTGAGTGTAAAAGAACGGCGTGAGGGCGCCCATGTCGAGGAGGCCGGTGCCGAAGAAGATGAGGTGGCTAGCTATGCGGTTCAGTTCGTTGAGGATGACGCGGACGCGCTGGGCCCGGATGGGCACGCGCGAATCCATGAGCTTCTCGACCGCCAGCACGTAAGCCAGGTCGTGACCGAAGCCGTGGAGGTAATCCATGCGGTTCGAGTAGGTGACGCCCTGCTGGTAGGTGCGGTGCTCGAAGGTCTTCTCGAAACCCGTGTGCAGGTAGCCGATCTGGGGCTTGAGCGAGATGATCTGCTCGCCGTCCAGGTCGACCACCAGCCTGAGGACCCCGTGGGTGCTGGGGTGCTGCGGGCCAACGTTGATGCGCATGTACTCGGTGGAGAAGCTACCCTCCGCGTGCTCCTGCTGCCGGGGTGGGGCCTTGGTGGTCATGACTCTCCCCCTTCTTCCGGGAGGGTGCCCTGAACGCTGCGCACGCCGTCTCTGGCGCCGCCCTTCCAGCCGGTCAGGCCGGCGTCCTTACCCATGAGCCCGGCGCGGAACGTGGCCGGGTCGAGGAAGCGACCGTCGTTGAAGAGGGTGGGCGACTCGCCGATGGGGAAGTCCTTACGGTGCGGGTGCCCTTCGAGGTCCTCGGGAGTCAGGAGCTTACGAAGGTTCGGGTGCCCCTCGAAGACGATGCCCATCATGTCGTACGCTTCGCGCTCCAGGAAGTCGGCGCCGCGCCACACACCGGTGGCGGTGGGGCAGGTCTCGCCCTCGTCGAGTTCCACACGCACGAAGAGCCGCTCACGGCCGGTCAGGTCGTGGATGTTGTAGATGACCACGAAGCGCTTACCGCGGTGACCGGGGTACGTGAGGTAATCGACCGTGGCCACGTCTGTGAGCATGACCAGGCCCGCCTCCTTGGCGGCGGTCAGCGCCTCCACCAGCACGCCCCTGTCGAGCGTCATGCTGAGCATGCCCTTGAACTCGCTGGTGCGGCCGCCTAGCTCACTGAGGCGCGCCAGCGCTCGCTCCAGAGGGCCGCCACGCAGCACGGCCAGTTCCGGCGTGGGAACGGCGGCGTCAGCTGCGGCCGTCATCCGCGCGACCAGCCTTCCACCATGGGCAACTTCACGCCACGCTCGTCGAACGCTTCGCCCTTAACCTTCTTCTGCAGCTGCATGACGGCGTACATGAGCGCCTCGGGGCGGGGCGGGCAACCGGGCACGAAGATATCGACCGGCACCACGGAATCCACGTTCTGCACGATGGCGTAGTTGTTGAACATGCCGCCCGAGCTAGCGCAGGCGCCCATGCTGATAACCCACTTGGGGTCGGGCATCTGCTGGTAGACGCGGGTGAGGACCGGCGCCATCTTCTTACTCAACCGGCCGGCGATGATCATGACGTCGGCCTGGCGGGGGCTGGCGCGGAAGACCTCGGAACCCATGCGCGCCATGTCGGTGCGGGGGTTGGTGGAGGCCATCATCTCGATCGCGCAGCACGCCAGCCCGAACGTGGCCGGCCACAGGGAGTTGGAGCGACCCCACGCCACAAGCTTCTGCAGGCTTGAGAAGAGGATGCCCTCTGCTTCCAGTTCCTGCACGTCCTTCTCGAACAAGTCGCGTAGACCCATGCTCACTTCCAGTTCAGGACGCCCTTGCGCAGCAGGTAGATGTAACCCACTGCCAGGATCGTCACGAAGATTATGGCGTTGGCGTAAAGGAACTGCGGCGCGGCTCCGAACTTGACGGCCAGGGGGTAGAAGAAGGCGGTCTCGAGGTCGAAGATGATGAACATCATGGCGACCAGGTAGAAGTGCACCGGGAAGCGATCGCGCGCGTCGCCGCTGGCGGGGATGCCGGACTCGTAGGCGGAGAGCTTGACTTCCCCGCCCTTCTTGGGCCCGAGCAAACCACCAACTATCAGTGCGGCGACCGCGATGAAGCCAGCCGCCAGGAACATCATCAGAACTGCCAGATACAAGGCGCCATACTCCCTTCGGAGCGCCGCGCTTGAACGCGGCGATAGGAGGTGTGAGCGGGGCACGAGACCTGCACGGCATGCCTCGTGCGCGATTTCACAACCATTCTCCCGAACAGTCTAGCAGGGGCCCTAAGGCTCCAACAAGGTGAGTCTAGCGTGAGTAGCCAGGCGCCGTCGGGACGTCCGTCCAGGGTCGACAGGGGCGCGAACGCGGCGGCGCGCGCGGAGAGCCCAACATCGCTTGACAAGGTGCCGCTGCAAATCTAATACTGCTTGGGCTGTTGGGTCGTTAGCTCAGCCGGTAGAGCAGCTGACTTTTAATCAGCGGGTCGCAGGTTCGAGTCCTGCACGACCCACCACGACCCTGCACCGCACGGCACGGCCGACCGGGCCCCTTCGACTAGCGGTTAGGTCACCACCCTTTCAAGGTGGCGGCACGGGTTCGAATCCCGTAGGGGTCACCAGAGTGGAGGCGCCACAGCGGCGCCTCCTCTTCGTCTCGCTAGGGGCGAAACTGGCCACCCTGTGCGGTGCAAGGGTCATATGAGGGCGATTAGCTCAGCGGGAGAGCGTCCGCCTTACAAGCGGAGGGTCGGCGGTTCGAATCCGTCATCGCCCACCATAGTCAAGCGGGCACGCCAGGTCTTCATGACCGGCGTGCCCGCTTGCTGCTAAGCGTGCCTAGTGGGCGGGCGTCTGGGTGCCGGGCCGCTACTGGCGGCCGCCACCCGCCTGCAGCCACTGCATGGTCTTCTCCGCCAGGGAGTCGAGCGCCACCACGGACTGCTCCAGGTGCTCCTCCTTGGTGTCCTCGATCTTGTTATGGGAAATGCCGTGCAGGCTCTGAGTGAAGAGCATGACGGTGGGTATACCGGCGCGCGCCACCTCGGCAGCGTCGTGCAGCGGCCCGCTCGGCAGTCGGTGCGACAGCCCGCCGGTGGCCTCCTTCACGGCCTCCTCGGCCATGTCGAGGAGCTCCGGATGGAACGGCATGGGATCTATGCGCCAGATGGTCTCCGTGGAGGTCTCTATGCCGCCCTCGGCCGCGAAGCGCCGGCTGGCGTCCACCGCCCACTCGTACATGCCCGTGAGGGCCTCCCTGTCAAGATGCCGCTGATCGAGTGTGATGTCGCACTCGGCCACCACGGAGGTAACAATGCCGGGCTTGGTGACGCAGCTGCCGATGGTGCACACGCCGCCCAGCTCGTCCGTAATGCGGTAGATCTCCTGGCTCATCTTGCCGGCGGCGAGGAAGGCGTCCTTGCGCCTGTTCATGGGGGTGGAGCCCGAGTGAGCGGCCTGCCCCACGAACTTGAATGCGTGCCGCTCCACCCCGTACGTGCCGAGCACGACACCTAACGGGAGGTCCATGTCGAGCAGCACGGGGCCCTGCTCTATGTGTAACTCCAGGTAAGCGCCCGCGTTGGCCAGTTCCGCGTGCGCTTCGTTCATGCGGTCTAGGTCCACGCCGCAGCGTTTCAGAGCGTCTACCAGCAGCACCCCGTCGGCGTCCTTGCGGTGGCGCTCCTCGTCCGGCACGAGGGTGTTGCCGGCAGCGCTGGAGCCCAGCAGGCTGCGCCCGAAACGCGCG
>JBBAFX010000092.1:0-8767 GCA_041655195.1 Trueperaceae bacterium | reverse complement strand
GGTGGGGTCGGCGGGGTCGGTGGGGTCGGCGCTGGCGGCAAAAGTGGCGCGGGACGCAGTGGCGCTGGAGTCGGCGGCGCTGAAGGCAGTGGCGCTGAAGGCAGTGGCGCGGGCGACCGCGTGTGCGTAGTCGCCAGCCAAGTACGTTCCGTCGCCGATCAGCACGAGCTGCGTGGGCACGCCCGGTGGCGCGGTAGCGGCCGCCAGGTCGAGCGCCGCCTCAAGGTCGGTCGGCTCAACGGCTGCGCCCAGGCTCACCACCTCCACGCCTGGGCTCTCGGACGCCGCGTTATGTGCCGTGGCGGTAGGGCCCCAGCCGTCGGCGTCACCTGTGCCCCACGGTGCGCCCGGCACCACCACCGCGGTGTGACCACCTCGCGCCGGGAGAGGCGCCCTGGGTCCGACCACCGCTACGAGGACCAGCGCCACCGTTACGCCGCGGAGAACCCAGCGCCGCCCCCACCCACCGGAGGCACGCGCGCCGCTTCGCTCGTGGAGCCACGCTTCCAGCACCAGCGTGACAGCCAACAGCAGTAGTAGCGCGCGGCGCAGGGACAGCCAGTTGGCGCCGGGGGCAAGCCCGGCGGCGGCGTCTGAGGCAAGCCCTGGCGCGGCGCCAGCGTCGGGCGTTCCCCCGTTGGGCCCTGCGCCGGTTGCTGGGTCCCCGGCCGCATTGGAATCCACCCCAACGAACTGCGCGGTCCCCGCAGCGTTAACGGCCAGGAGCCGGCTACTGCCGCTCGGCATCCGCACCTGGTGTAGCCCGGCGCTCAGGGGCACGAAGTCGGGCACCATCACCACGTCGGCGCCGTGAGCCAACCTGGTCAGTTGTAGCAGCGAGCCTGCGGGGGTCATGACCGCGGCCGCGCCGGCCGGCAGTTGGCAGGCTCGCCCCACGGTGCAGGCGTCTGCCACCTGCGTGCCGAGCGCCGGTTCGATGAGCTTAAGCAGCTCCCGGATGAAGACGGGGAAGCCGTTGCGGTCCGGCCAGTCGCTGCCCTGCACGTCGAACGCCACGCGGACGTCGAGGCCGTGCGGCAACCAGCGGGACTGAACGAGCGGGAACAGAGCACCTGACGCGGCGCCCGGTGGCTGTAGCGCCCCGCCCACGAGTTCGACCGCACCCGGCTCCAGCGGCATGGGCCAGGCCGACGCTATGGTCAGCGTTGACCACTCGGTCCTTGCCACTAGCGCCGCGTCCGTAGCCCACCGCACCGCTTCAGCGGGCACCTCGGCGGCCGTTCCCTGTGAGCCAGTCACGCCGGCGGCGCCCAGCCACAGGGTGCTGGTGAGGGGCGCCGCGTCCACGGTCACGGAGTCGAGGATCACCAAGCCGTACTCAGCCGCCGCGGCCGGAAAGTTGGCGAGTTGCCCCTCCGGCACCGCCAGCGTCTCCACGTGCGCTGCACCAGTGGCGGCTAGCGCGCGTAGCAGCGGCGGATTGCCGGGGCCCACGTACAGCACGGGCACCACGGGCAGCGCGGCGGTCAGCACGAACGTAGCGGCCGGCGCAGGACCGGTCGCGGGTCGGAGCGTGAGCACACCGTCCCCCGGCAGCTTTAGGGCGGCTTGGAACCGGCCGCTGCCAGCTACGAGTGGCACCTCCAGCTCCCCTCTCAGTCCGCCCCCTGACCCGGCCGTCTCAGCGTTCGCGGGCTCAAACTCCACCGCCACCTGCGCGGCCAACACGGCTGCATTCGCCTCCACGCCCGCTTGCAGCACCGAGCCGTGCACCAACCAGTCTCCAGGCTGTTCACCGGCCTCCACTTGCGCGTCCAGCAGGACGGCGGTGGACACCGTGGGCAGCGGGAACTGCGCGACCTGCGCACCGTCAGGCCGCCACTCACTAACAGCCGCGGCGGCGGCAGCGTCCGCTCCGATCAGCACCACGCGGCTGCTCTCGCCCTCCTCAAGGAGGCCGCGCGTCATGTTCAGAGCCAGCTGCCAGTCCGCTTGGGTACCGGCCGGGACCAACCGCGCCGCCAAATCACCAACGTCGGCGCGGCCGTCCGGCCAACCCACGGCTAGCGGCCTGGGCTTCTCAGCCACCAGCAGCACCGTCCACCTGCCAGCCTCATTGCCCTTAAGGCGGCGCAGCTCGGAGCGCAGTAACGACAGTGTCTCGGCGTGGCGGGCCTCGTCGGCGGCCTGCCAACCGCCGTCAACGAGCAGTACGAGATGGTCGATCTGTGAAGCGGGGGGCAGTGCTGGGCGCGCCAGCACCAGCGCCGTCAGGGTCAGGGCGAGGAGCTGCAGCAGGAGCGCCCACGACGGCGGCGGGCGCCTCAGAGCCGGCCGGGGGCGCTGCTCACCGAGCGCATCCCGCCACAGCAGCAGGCTGGGCACGCTCACGCGGCGCGCGCTGCGCATGTGCAGCAGCAGGATAGGGCCGGCCAGCAGGAGGAGCGCCAGCCAGGCGGGGGCGCCGAAGGTCACGGCGTCGCGCCGTAATAACGCTGCAGCAGTTCCGTCTCCGAGGCGAGCATCAGGTCATGGCTCACGGGCGGCTCGGTCAGCGGCGCCCAGGCAGCCACCTGGGGCCGCCAGTCGGCCGGCACGGCGTCTATCTCGTCCGGTAACCGCTCCAGCGCCACGCGCCTGCCGCTCGAGTCCGTCATGTCAGTCAGGCTCAGCTCACTCTGTGCTGCCGGTGCCGGCATCGGCGCCCCTTCGGCAGCGGCGTCCTCGAAGCCGGCGGTGGCGCTGCCAGCCACGGCGGCGTCGGCCATGGCCACCTGGTCGCCATCGCCGCCGCCCGGACCCTGGCCGGCTTCGCGGCGCCGGGCGTACTCGCGCAGCTCCTGGTCGCGCGCGGCGGCCTGGTTGTAGTTGGGGTTGGTGGTGCCGTCGTTGCGCGGATCCACCACCGACAAGGGGGCGTTGGGGTCGCCCGCCCGGGCGGCGCTGGCACCGGGGGCAGCGTCCGCGGCAGCCGTGACGGGGTCCGTGGCGGCGGGCCTGTCTACCAGCCGCGCCTCAGGGTCCAGCGCCTGCTGCTCCGCCACCGAGAGCGGGGCAACGGGCACGCCAGCTGCGCTCACCTGACCCGCTGGCCGGGCGGTGGCTTCGCTCGGGCCCCGCACGGAGAGCTCCTGCAGCTGCTCGTCGGAGAGGGCGTTGCGGCGTTCGACCGGGGTCGTCACGGGCCGCGGCGCGGCCTCCGTAAGCAGGTCGCGGATGAAGGCGTTGGCGGTCGGCGCGCCCGTGACGGCACCTTCCTGCCCGGCGACCTCGGCGGCAGCCACCCGGTCGGCAGGGACCCCCAACGGCAGAACGAACATGCCGGCGCCGAACAAGGCGGCGCCCGCCAGCCAAACTACCGCCGTGCGCGTGGGTCCGGGGGAAACAAGCGCTGCGGGCCGCACCCGCTCCGCGTGCGCCTCCGCGTCGGCGCGCAGCCTAAGCGCCAGCGCGTCGGTGCGCCCCTCTACCTCGAGGCTGGTGCTGAGCCGCTCGGCTAACCCAAGCCGGTGGTCGGCCAGGCGCGCTACGGCCAGCAACGTCGGCGCGCGCCGCCACGCCACGAAGGCGCTCGTCAGCGCCAGCACCGATGCCGCCACCAGCCAGGTGACCCAGCCACTAACCCAGCCCGGCAGCGCGAGCCCGACCCGCGCTCCCAGGCGCGCGAACCCAAAAGCGACCGTCAAGACGGCAAGACCAGCGACCAGCAGGTTGAGGAACTTGCGTACTACGAGGTACCGCTGGGCGCGCTTAAGCCTCTGCAGCATCGACAGGGTCGGCGAGCGGGCGCCGAGGGCCAAGCGGTTTAGCCAGGGTGGACACTACTTCTCCAAAGGTCTTTCAAAACTCCTGACTGCGAGCTTAGGAAGCGCTCCCCCTCAAAGTCAATAGCGGCAAAGTCATTAGCGGCAGTGGCGGGAGAGTCTGGCTACCCTTCCAAGACTTTCGGGTTTTCAAGCTTCACAGTCTTCGCTTACGGAAAACCGAAGACTGTGAAGACGAAAAACCCTAGGGTTGCTGGAGGGCACTGGCATCAGCGTGGGTGCAGGTTCTGAATACCAGGCCGCCAACCAAAACCGCGGCCCGGGCTCATTGGAGAACCCGGGCCGTGCCGCCGAAGAACTTAGTAGCGGCTTACCAGATGACCCCAGGCTGGCTGTAGTCGCACACGCCCGTGGGGAAGATCTCCATGAGGCGCGCCCGCTCGGCGGCGTTGGGCTGCCAGTCGCCGTAGAGGCCCTTAGCTATGGCCTCGTCCACGCTCTGCAGCTCGCACTTATAGACGTCGCCCGTTATGGGGCCGCCCGCCACGATGCGGCTGGTGGAGTAGATGTGGAACTGCTCGGTGCAGGGGCCGGCGGGGCGGTCATCGAGGATGCCCCACCAGGCATCCGCGCCTGCGTAGATGAGCTCGCCGGCGGCGTCGAAGCAGCTGTCGACCGCACGGGAGGGGCGGGCCGCCACCACGCTCATGCCGGGGAACTTCTTAAGGTTGGCCATCCACTCGTCTATGACCTCGAACGCCAGCAGGGTCTGGTCGTGACGGTACTCGAACGGCACGATGTCGGTGAACCAGATGACCATGTTGCCTTCGGGCGAACCGGCCTCCCGGATGCGGGCGCGCGTGGCGAACGACTGCACGGTGTTGTGCATGTCGAGCTCGCGCTCGCGGTAGTTGCGCCAATCGATGGTGGGAATGTTCAGCTCGCCCGTGTAGTACAGGCCCGACTCCATGACCGCCTTGATGGCGCCCTCGTCGGCCTCCGTACGCGGCGCGGGGGTGACACCGTCGGGGCTCTGCAGCATGTTGCGCGCGCTCCACGGGTCGAACTGCGAGGCGTCCTCGCACAGCTGCTCTATGAAGGGACAGCCCTCCTGCGCCATGTCGGCCTGGTCCTTCCAGCCGCCCACGAACGCGTTCAGGTCCAGGAACTCTGCGGGCGAGAGGTCACCGTTCACCAGAGCGCCGAGACCGTACTGCACGCCCACGTTGTCCCACGTGCTGCGAGCGTAACCGTCGTCGCGGCGGCCGTAGGTGTTGACGGCGTCCTCGAAGTGCGTCCAGTGCGTGCCGGCCTGCTGCTCGGCGGTCACGCCCGGAGCGGTGCCGAAGTGCGGGTTGAGAGCCAGGGGCGAGAGACCGCGCCAGCCGTTCACGCACTCGGAGAGCCCTTCGGCGCCACCGAAGTAGACGTTAGGGATGTCGTTCCAAGCGGCCATGCCCTCAATCAGGGTGCGCTGCTCCCAGTCGGCCCAGCGGGAGTTCGGATCGCGCGCCACCTGCGAGTCGAACCAGTACTCCAGCAGCTCGCAGTCGCCTACGTGGATGGTCTGCGTGACCATGTCCGGGTACGAGTACTGCGGTATGGCCGCGTCGAGCAGGGTGGGGTGATTCTGCGAGTACACGTACTGCTGGATGCCGCCGCCGGAGCCGCCCACGCCCACCGTGTACTCGGGTACGCCGTAGGCGTTAACGAAGCGCGACTTCACCATGAGGGCGGTCTCGCCTCCCACGATCAGGTCGTAATGCTCGCCCGTCTTGTTAGCGGTCGAGTACGCCACCGCGTAGCCGCGGCCCAACAGCTCGGGGTTCAGCATGTTGCTGCGGCTCGGGTTGCCCTGATAGTGGCCCACGCCCACGCCGCCCTGGAACTGGTACACGAGGCGCCGGTTCCAGCCGCTCAGGTCGGGGCGCTCCTCCGCCTGGCTGCGCGGCGAGAGCATGGCGATGGAGTAGATGAAACGGTTGATGGTGCCGCGCTCCCAGCGCACGATGAAATCGACCTCGGCGCCGTTCGCCAGGGTGACCGTGGTCATGTCGGCGGGCCGGCCGGCCGCGGCGTCGTACGGCTGGAAGCCGTTCTCGGCGGAGAAGTACACGAAGTCCACCTGGCGCTCCACGCTGCAGTCCTCGTCGAGGATGGGGCCGAGCATGGCGTTACCCCGGTGCGAATCCGTGGCGCACAGGAACACTTCCTGCTTAGGACCGGCGAACATGGGCCCGGTGTCGGGGTGGTTGGTCAGCGTGAGCTGCTCCTTGTACATGCCCGCCAGTACCGTTACGACCGTGTCGCCCTCCGGCAAGCCGCTCACCACGCCTTGCAGCTGCGTGCCGGCGCCGTTGGCCACGAAGCCGCGGGTCACGTTACGGGTGCCGGCCCATACGCTAACGTTCGACCACTTCACCCCAGCGGGGAGGTGGATGACCAGGCGAGCCTCGCCGCCGGACACGTACTCGGCGGGCCCTGAGGCTACCTCTATGCTCAGGCCGTCAGCCACTCGCCCTTGCCCGAAGGCCACACCCACCAGCAGACAGGCGAAGACGAGAAGAGACGACGCAATCAGATGGACGCGTTTACCTCTAGGCACCATTCTCATACCCTCCAGTTCCAAGTTTTTACGTGGCGCCAGTATATCCGTCTGGCACGCGCTCCGTGCCCGTGCCGCCTGGCGATACGTGCCCGGTGGCCGAACGGCGCGGTGACCGCGGTTCAACTATGCTGCCTGGGTGACGCTTGTAGAACTACTGGTCTGGGTGGGCACCCTCACGTTCGCCGCCACGGGCGCCCTGGTGGCGGTACGTAAGGGCTTCGACCTGATAGGCGTGCTTGTGCTGGCTTCTGTCACGGCCATCGGTGGCGGCTCCATCCGCGACGTCATAGTGGGGCAGCTGCCGCCCTCCAACTTCACCAACGAGCCACTGCTGTGGGTCGTGGCGGCCACGGCGCTGGCGGTGTTCTTCCTGCCGCACAACATCCGTGAGGAGAGCCGCCTGCTTTACGTGCTCGACACGCTGGGCCTCGCCGTGTTCGCGGCCCTCGGGGCGGAGCGCGGCGTGGAGTACGGCATGGGCATGTGGGGCACGGTCTTCGCGGGCGCCGTGTCGGGCGTGGGCGGCGGCGTGCTGCGCGACGTGCTGTCCGGCAAAGTGCCCGGCATCTTCTACCGCTTCGGCGACTTCTACGCGTCGGCCGCTGCGCTGGGGGCCCTCACCTACTACTTGGGCAGCTACGTGAGTCCCTCGTGGGCGCTGGCCGCCGCCGTCATCGTGACCACGGTGGTGAGGATCGGCAGCCGCGTCCTCAAGCTCAAGCTGCCCGTGCCGCGTGGCATGGAAGGCGACGAGGAGCCCACCCAGCCGGCGCGCGTGGACGCCCCGGCCCGGCGGCGCCGCGAGGACTAACCGGCCGGAGCGCGCGTGAGCCTCAGGCGCCGCGCTCGTCCAGTCGCCGCAGCAGGCGCCACACGAACTCCTCCGTCTTGGCCACTGTGCTCTCGTCCACGTTCTCGTACACGTCGCTCGCCACGTGCCAGTTGGGTATGCGGCCGTCAGGTGTGAGCCCCACGAACGATAGCGACGGCACGCCGTTCGCCATGAAGCAGGTGGCGTCGGTATGGAGCGTGGTGTACGGCAGGGAGTAGGCGTTCAGCTCGGGGTGTGCGGCGCGCAGTTCCTCCGCCAGCCCGAACAGCTCGGGCGACGGCTTGAGCGGGATGACCATGCCCTCCACGCTGGTGTAGCAGACGCCGGCCCCGGCGCCGCCCACGTTGTCGATGCTGATGGCAACGGTATCGGCCAGCTCGTGGCGGTGGCGCTTCACGAACGCCTGTGCGCCCACGGAGCCCACCTCCTCGCAACCTGAAGCCAGCAGCCACACCTCGGTGTTGCCAAGGGGCGCTTTCGCCAGCCGTTCGCCTAGGTTCAGGAGCACGCCGACCCCGGTGGCGTTGTCGTTAGCGCCGGCTGTGTACGGCGTGGTGTCGGGCTGCCAGGTGAGCCAGAAGACGATGAGGTGCACGGGCGCGATCGCCACTGCCACGTAACGCAACCAGCCAGCCCCAGTGGCAGCGAACGCCAGGAAGAGCAGCGCGCAGAGCACGAACGCCACCACCCCGAGGGTGGTCATTGTCTTGAAGAACGCCAGCCGGCCCGGGCTGGTGAAGATCCACGGGGTGCGGTGCGTGTCCATGTGCGCCACGAGCACCACGCGGCGGGGCGCCCTAGCGCGAACGCCGCCGGCCGCCGCGCCGTTCGCCTCGGTAACCGCCGCGCCGCGCGCCGCCGGCACCTTAGCCAGCACGTTCTGACTCGGCCCCTTGCCTATGAACGGCCGCAGAAGGTTGGGACGGAAGTACATCTCGAGGAACACCGAGACCGTGGCGGCCAGCATGACCACCCCCAGCACGGTGGCCAGGCCGCGGCCCGCGAACAGGAAGAGCGCGGTGGCCGCCAGCGCGACCAGCGCCGCCACCGCGAACGGGCGCCAGCCCGACACGGTGGAGGTGAACGGCTCAACCGTGGTCTGCAGCCCCGCCCCCTCGAACACGCTGGCCACGTACTCGGCGGCCTGCCGCTCGCCCTCGGTGGTGGAGCCGCGCGGGCCGATACCCACAGACAGATGTTTCACGTGAAGCATAGGTAGTGGCAGGGTACGCCACACAGCGCCAAGCGGCGCTAACACGCATGAACTAAGTGCTATACATGCAGCACCATGGCCAAGCTCTCAGGAGGTCCACTAGCGCCTGTACTGTTGCGCCGGAGCGAAGCGGAGGAACGCTCATGACGCAAGGTTCCATCTCAACCCCGGCCAGCACCGGGAGCCTCCTGCGGTTAGCGAACGACGGCATTGACCAGCTCGTCGCCGTGCGGCGCGACCTGCACGCACACCCCGAGCTTGGCTTCGAAGAGGTGCGCACCTCCGCCCTGGTGGCCGCGCAGCTGGCCGAGTGGGGCGTGAGCGACGTGACGCCCCTCGGCGGCACCGGCTTGGTGGCCACCGTACACGGCTCCCGGCCCGGCACCAGA
>JBBAFX010000091.1:0-8787 GCA_041655195.1 Trueperaceae bacterium | reverse complement strand
CTCCATCCTCGAGGTACTCGTGTAGTACGTCGAGTAACTCTGACCTCACCAGCGGATCGAGTCCGGCCGTGGGTTCGTCGAGCAGCAGCACACGAGGGCGCCGCGCCAGCGCTGCTATCAACGCCATTTTCACTCGGTTGCCTTTAGAGAGTTCCTTCACCTTCTTCGTGAGCGGCAGTTCGAACCTACGGGTGAGCCGGTCCTGCGCATCTAGCGACCAACTCGGGTAGAGGCTCGCCAGGAAAGCGAGGTTCCGCTGGGCCGACCAGTTCTCGTAGAAGGGTTGCTGCTCGCTGGCGTAACCGACCTCGGCCTTCCATTCAGGATCCCCAAAGCCAACTTCCCTTCCACCAACGCTCACCGCGCCAGCGGACGGCCGCGAGAGCCCTGCCAGCACGTCCATCGCCGTACTCTTTCCCGCTCCGTTCGGGCCGATGAGCGCCCGCACCCGGCCCGGTGCTAGGCCGAAGCTTATGGGTCCTAGGTGGAAATCCGGGTAACGCTTCTCCACGGCCCGGAGGCTGGCGGCAACGGTCACGTAGGTACGCCTTCCAGGATGGCTGCCACTCGGCGCAGGATGTCCTCGTTGGAAAGCCCCTCGGCGGCGGCCTGCTCTACCACCGGCAGGAGACTCTCGCTCAGCCGGGCCAGGGCAAGCGCCCGCCTGTCGGCCTGGGTTAGCGCCTGGACGAAGAAACCCCGGCCCCTGCGTGCCTGGATGAGCCCCTCCCGCTCGAGCGCTTCGTAGGCGCGCTGCACCGTTACCACGCTGACCTTCTGCTCGCTGGCCAGACTCCGTATGGACGGAAGCTCGGTTCCCGGCTCTAAGTCGCCGCCGAGTATCAGTCCGCGTACTTGGCGGGCGAGCTGCCCCTGCAGAGTCTCCGTGGATGTGTCACTTAGGTTCAGTAGCATGGCCTATCCTCCGCACTCGGTGTATGGGTGCAGTATATACAGTTAGTACGCCGGGGTAACAGCGGCCGCTTAGCACCACCCTCACGCGCCATGCGGCAGAATGAGTCGAGCGGGCCCAACACGACCCGCTCGCCGTCAGGGCCTCGCCTCACCCGAATCACTTGCCGGAAGGGAACCCACGCCATGACCGAAAGCGCCACCACCGCCCGCACCACCTCCTCCCGCTCGCGCCTGCCGTTCCTCGCCGCCGTCATGGCGCTCCTCGCCCTGGCCGCCTGCATCCCTATCGGCGTGCCTGGCCTGCGCAACATCCACGGCCAGACCTGGTCAGCGCGTTTCGAGGTCGACGTGCGGGTCGCCACCACCACCATCCGCCTGCCGGTCGAGGTAGCCCTAACGTTCAGGCAGAACCTGCAGAACGTATCGGCCGACGCCACCATCGAGCACGACGTCGGCATCTTCCGCCTGCAGACCGGCCGCCTGGTGGAACTGAGTGGCCGCATCGGTCTCGATGACCGCCTTGACCTGGATAGCCCGAACAACGCGCTCACGTTCGAAGGCCGCTTCGTTGGCGATCGCCTGGTCGGCACCGTGGCCATAGCGGGCGTAGTTCCCGTGGGGGACGTGACTTTCACCCGCATCAGGTAGAGTCGTAAGCGACCTATGGGGAGCCAAATAGTAGAGCGGCTGCGCGCCGACGTCGCGGCCCTGATAGCTACGTTCGAGGACCGGCGCGTCGGCTAGCCGCGCGCGAGTGGGTGCACCAGCGCCTGCGTGGCATGGGCCTCACGCCCTACAAGGACGGCGAGTACGTGCTGCCTTACGGGCCGCAGCCGCACGGGGCCGGACCGGGCAACCAGTTCGCGAACGTGGTGGGTGTGGTTCCCGCCGCGCCCGGCTCAGACCCTGCCGCCAAACCGTGGGTGCTGGGCGCGCACTACGACACCGTGCCGTTCACGCCAGGCGCCGACGACAACGCGGCCTCCGTAGCCGTGGCGCTAGAGGTAGCGGCGCGGCTGCTGGAGCGGCCCGTTAGCCGCCCCGTGGTGGTGCCTATCTTCGACGCCGAGGAGCCACCCTACTTCCACACGGAGCTGATGGGGTCGGTACGCTTCGTGGAGGACCACATCGGCCGGAACGTGCACGCAGCCGTCATCCTCGACCTGATAGCGCACGCGGTTCCCGCGCCTGGGCTCGAGCACCTGGTCGGCCTGATGGGAGCCGAGAGCCACCCGGCCTGGGCCGACTCCGTTCGGGCTGTAGCCCAGGAGTTCGGTCCGGTCATAAGCCTGCCGAACGAGATCATGGCCGACATGAGCGACCATTACGCCTTCCGCCGGGCGGGTCTGCCCTTCATGTTCGCCTCCAGCGGTCAGGGCACGCACTATCACATGCCCACGGACACGGTGGAGAACCTCGACCTCAACAAGGCAGCGCGCGTAGCCGACCTGGTGGAGGGGCTCATCCGCGGCGCCGACGCCGTTCCGTTCGGCGGAGCGCAGCCGCACGACACCGGCCAAATCGATCACGACCTGCTGCTGGCACTACTGGGACCGGCGGGCCTAGCCGGCCTAGGCATTAACTCAAGCGCAGACGTCCGGGCGGGACTCAGGCGCCTGGTGGGGGTGCTGCTGCAGCCTGGGCGCTAGTACTGCCGCGGCGAACCAGCAGCGAATCCGGAGCGGGAACTAAGCCGCGGCTGAGGGTCGCAGCCTCACCGCTCCAACGCGTCCACCGCTGCCATGAGGTGCAGCACGCGCCCGGAGATGAGCCGCGCTACCTGCATGTGCAGGTCGGCCGCCAGCTTAGGGTTCTCGGCGGTAAGCCGCGCTAAGGCGCGCTCGGTGAAAACCAGCACCTTGGAGTCCACGTCGGCCTTAACCGTGGCGCTGCGCAGCCCACCACGGTAGAAACCTAGCTCACCGATGACGCCGCCGGCCCGCAGGCTCTCGAGCCTCGTGAGCGTGCCGTCGTCGTTATGCGCGTAGGCGGTCATGGCCCCCTCGATCAGGAAGTAGAGGTCGTCAGCAACGTCGCCCTTGTTGATGAGCACCTCGCCCGCGCGCAGACCGCGGCGCGTGAGGTACGGCATCAGGTACCCGAAGTCGAAGAACGCGTTGGAGTAGTACGCCACCGCGTCGACCATGGTGCTGTGCGGGTCGTACCGCTTGCCCAAGCGGTCCAGTAGCTTCTCCTCCGCGAACTCCAGCGCGCCGTCCAGGTTGGCGAAGTTAGCGGGCACGCTCTCGGCGCTCTGCCCGCGTTTCGGCACGGTCAGGCGCCCAAGCAGGCGGGGCGGCACCGCGCTCAGGAGCAGCTTGAAGCCTTCTGCGCTACCGAGTTGGTACGCCTCCCCGATGGTAGCGAGGCCCGTGGCGTCCACGCCGGACACCCGCGAGAAGTCCAGGATGACGAAGCTGACCTTGGGGCCATGGCGCACGCGCCGCTCCAGACGCTCAAGCAGCGCGGTGGCGGTCCCGAAGAAGAGGAAGCCTTGCAGCTGCACGGCCATGATCTCGCCGCCATGCTCGGCCAGTTGCGCGCGCTCGGCCTGGCTACGGGTGACGCGGCTATGCAGGTCGGCGCCGCCCACCGCGTAGCGCACGGCGTCGATGCGGCTGGAGCTGATGACGAACAGCGCCACGGTAAGCGCCAGACCCACACCCACACCCGGCAGCACGCCGGCCACCACGATGACTCCCAAGATGGCGAGCACGATCAGGTACTCGCCGACCGGCAGGTCGAACAGCGCCTGATACAACCACTGAACGAGGAACTTCAGGCCGAAGAAGGCCACCAGTCCGCCCAGCACGGCCTTGGGAACGAGCGCCACGAGACCCGCTCCGAAGAAGGCGCACGACAGGATGACTAGGGACGACACGAACGTCGAGAAGCGCGTGGCAGAGCCGGCAGTGAAGTTGAAACCCGTGAAGCTCAGACCCTGGTAACCCGGGGCGCCGCCGAGCGAACCCACCAGCAAGTTGCCCAGCCCAGCCGCGCGGAGCTCGCGGTTCAGGTCGACCTTATGGCCGGTGGACTTCTCCACCCCCACCGCGTTCAGAAGCAGTGCGATAAGGGCGATGAACGCAACGGTAGCGATGGTAGGCAGGTGCCCAGCCACCACCTCCCAACGCACCGCCTCCAGCTCCCAGGCGGCGGGCGGCGCCACCATGGAGCCAGCCGGGAACGGGCCCAGCATGAGGCCGCGCTGGCGCCACGACTCCACACTGCCGCCGGCGAAGAACATGGTGGCGTAGAAGAGGACGGTAGCGCCGAGCACAGCTACGGGCCACACGAGGAAGTGCTTGTAGACCCGCGTGGCGATTAGGAGCACAACGGCGAGCGTGACGCCCGGTACCCACATGACCGCCACGCCCGGGGCGAACAGGTCGTTCAGGTAGCCGAGGCTCGGGCGCACGTTGGCCATGATGCCGATGCCGCCAGTGAGCAGCAGCCAACCCGTACCGGCCATGAAACCGCCCAACACCGGGTACGGCAGGTAGCGCACCAGGTTGCCTAACCGGAATAGGCCGAAGATCAGGAAGAGTACTCCCGTAGCCAGCGCGGACGCGGCCACGATGGCGAGGGTGGTGAAGAAACGCTCCTCCCCCACCAGCGCCACGCCACCCACTAGCTGCACACCAAGCGCCGCGGAGAGCGCGCCGAGCACGGCGGCGGGAGCGTCCTGCGTGCTGGCGAACATGCCGGGCACGGACGTGAGCGCCGACACCACTAGCGAGAGCACCGCGCTGCCTAACAGCACTAGGCCGATGCCCCGAGCCAGGAACGGTTCAAGGTCGGTGCCGTAGATGAGGGCGGCTAGGGAGATGCCTAGAGTGACTCCGAGGGCGCCGACGACCAGACCGGAGCTGGTGTTCTGGATGAGCCAAGCCGCCAGCGACGTGCGCTCGCCGGTGGGCGAGCGCACCTCCTTCTCGGCCGCGGGAGGCGGCGCGGCGGGTACGGTCGGCGCGTCGTGGGACGGCAACGGTTAGTCCTTCAGCCTGGCCTTATGCAGAGGATGGTGAGCGCTGTAGACTCGTCGCCGCTGCCAGGCACGTAGAACGGTTCCATGTTGTATTCGCCATGTGCCAGGACCGGCGGGTCGGAAACGCCGTCCCTGCCCCGCACGTTCTGCAACGGGCACCTGTAGGGCGAATGGATGATGTCGGCCGCCAGGAACAGGCTCACCACCGGCGCAGCGAACGACGTGCCGGCATACCCAACAGTCTCTTCCCCAACAGTGGAGAGTTCGAAGATGCCGCCCGGCGCAGCGATCTCCGCGAGGTTCGAGTACGCCGAGGCCACGAACCCGGTACCGGACGCCGCTGGTTCCAGCGAGCCGACGCTGACCACCCACGGGGAGGCGGCGGGGTATAGGGCGTACGCGTTGCCGTAGTTGCCGCTTGCAGCTACGTGTACGAGCGATGTGAACGGCCCCCAATCGCCGGTCACAGGGCCGGAGCCATCGCACACATTTTCGCCGTTCAGCACGCTAGGGAACGGGCACTGCAGGTAAACGAGAAGCGGGTCGGTGGCCACGTTGACGGGCATGGAGACCAGTTCGTCGAGCTCGCCTAGATAGCTGCTGCCGATGTCGTTCACGTCGGCCAGGGCACCTAGGTAATCCTCGAAGGTGGCGAACTGCTGAGCGTTCTCGAAGTCTTCTAGAACCACGCAGGGCACCACCGCGAAGCTCATGTTGACGACCAGGTCGTAACCTTGCGGCAAGTAGTTGTCGTAAGCGTACGCGGCGTCGCGGATGCGCGCCGGGATCACGTCGGTGCTCTCGTCCCCAACATCGATGGTCTGGATGTAGAGCCTGAACGGTCCGTAGCCGCCGTACTCTCCGGCGTGGAACCAGTAGGCCGGTTCGCCGGTGATTGACGACCCTTCACCAATATCTGCCGGGTCGCCGAAGGGCAGCATGCCCGGCGCCATCTGTAGCAGGTGGTGCAGCACAAGGGCGCCGTGGGAGATGCTCGGAGCGAGCTCGTCCAGGTTGGGGCTTTCCTCGAACAGCCCATCAGGCAGCGTGTAGTTGCCGCCACCGAAGTCGTCCACCACGAAGAGGACCACGTTCCAGTCAGGCTCCGAGCGGTCGACCAGCAGGCTGCCCAACTGGGCAGCCACGTCCTGCGGCGAAGTGAGACTAATGGGGAAGTCGATGGTGTCGCCATAGAACATGCCGCCAACGGCGCCCACCCGCTGCAAGCCCGCGCCTACTCGCTGTAGGCCAGCACCTACCCGCTGCAGGCCCTGCCCGGGCCTATCGCCGAACGAACTCACGCAGTTGGGCGCCTGCGCGCTAGATACCAGAGGGGCACCCGACACGCCCACCAGCTGATCGATGCTGGCCGGCGGCGGGTTATCGACAGGCGGCGCCTGCTCCGTAAGCACCTTGAAGGTGATCGGCAGAATGCCCAACAGGTACGGCACCGGCACGAACCCTTCGGGCACCTTGTGGCGGCCGAGCCACAGGCCCTTGAACATGTAGATATCTAGGTAGCCCAGGCAGTGCTCGCTGGTCTGGTTGCACACGGGAGCGTTAGGCCCGCCCGGCAGGCGGACCTCGGCGCGCAGGTACTCGGTAGCTTTACGCTCGAAGAGCATGGTGGCCGAGAGCCAGATGGTGCTGAACGTGCCTCGCTTGCTAACGATCGTTCGTTTGGAGGTCGAGAGCGTGGAACCGAGGGTGCTCCCGCTGGCGACGCCCGTGTTGGGGTTCACGTTGAAGAAGCGGATCTCGAGCGGCAGATCGTTCACGAAATCGCCCGAAGGCATTTGCCGGGCGAGCGGGGGCAGGAACCGTACGCGGAACTGCTCGTTCACAGGCAGGTCGAGCAGGGCGAGTTCGAGCTCCATGTCGAACTCGGGTTCGGCGGCCGGTGCGGGTTCGGGCGGAGCGGTCTGGCACGACGCTAGGAGAAGGATGAGGGTCAGTACGGACGTGACGACGCGCCACCGCTTGGCCAGGAATCTGGGCCGAGCAGGCGGCGACGCACTCTCGGTAGCGTTGCGCATGCGCTCTCCTACGAACCGAGGTGCCGAAGGCTTACTCACCCAATGACGCGACCCGGCCGTTGACTGGATTGTGCTCCACCCACGAGCCTAGATGGTCGAGGTGGGCCTTTACCGGACAGCGGTCACTGCGGCGTGATGGCGTCCTCGTGTAACACCCACGCCACCAGTTCAGGTAAGGGCAGTTCGGGAACCACCAGGTGCACTCCACTTGCGGTTCCGCGCTCAAGACCTTGCTTGAGGAGCTCGCGGACCTCAGCGTCGATGGCCGCGCCGAAGCGCTCGACTATCGCCTGCGCCGCCCGCGCCGCCCGCCAGCCCGTAACCTCTTCCGCCGTGACGGTGGAGAGGCCCGCCAACGCTCCGGCCGCCTCGCGGCTGTTACCGATGCTAGCTGCCATGCTCGCGCTCTCGGCGTATGCGCTGCGAGCGGCTGCCAGTTCGTGCAGGCGAGCGTAGAGCGCTGCGAGGCTGTTCAGCGACACCGCTAACCCCAGCTTGTCGCCCAACTCCCGCCTTGCCACCAGACTCTCTTCAGAGAGGCGCTTCGCGGCCTCCAGGTCCCCACGCTCACCCGCCAGGTACCCCAGGTTGTTCAGCGCCACAGCTACGCCAGCAGCGTCACCGAGCCGCTGCCTTATGGCCAGGCTCTCCGTGAGGAGCTCCTCGGCTCGCTCAGCTGCACCGGCCTCCGCGTGCATGACTGCCAGGTTGTTCAGGGCGTTCGCCACGCCGTAGTCGTCCTTGGCGGCCCGCCGCAGCGCCAGGCTTTCGGTCAGCGCCCGCTCCGCGGCGGCGGGGTCGCCGCGGTCGTAATGAACGTTGGCCAAGCCGTGCAGGGCGCGAGCCGCGGACCTCACATCTCCAGCCGAGCGGGACAAGGCTACAGCCTGCTCCAGTTGGGTTTCGGCCGCGTCGAATTCACCTAGGTGCCACAGCACGTTCCCGCCTAGCGCCAACAGCACCTTGGTGAGTTCGGCCTCGTCGCCAGCCTCCTCGCAGATACCAGCGGCGACTTCCAGCTCGCCGCGCGCCTTCTCGTGATCGCCCTGGCGTTCGTAGAGTTCGCCGCGCCGCCTGCGGGCTCCGGCCTCCTCCGTCCGGCGGTTGGCCTGCTGCGCCAGCTCGAGCGCCTCAGTCAGGTGCATCTCGGCAGCCGCGTATTGACCCACGAAGCTCTCGACCTCGCCAAGGTCAAGAAGGGTGATTAGGCGGGCAGGGCCCACCTGTAGCTCCAGCAACCGGCCGAGGTAGAGGAGCGCTGCCTGGTTGGCGTAAGCCGACTGCGCCGCGGTTGCCGCCGCGCGTAGGTAGGCGCGGGCCTTGTCGGGATCGTCCCCCAACCAGTAGTGATGTGCCAGCAGGTCGAGGTGCGGCTCGTCCGGAGTGGCGACCCTGACCTCCACGAAACGCGCCAGCGAGGTGTGCAGACGCGTGCGACCGGCGTGCGACTGACTCTCGTACGCCACTTCGTGGGTGATGGCGTGATTGAACTCGTGAACGGACGGCCTAACGGACAACCGGCCTGTTAACCCCACCGCGCCCGTGGCCTCGAAGGCGGCCTCAGCGTCCTTCTCTCCCGCCCCTGCCTGGCAGGCTGCCACCCAGTCCGTGCGGAACTCTCGCCCCACCACACTGGCGATCTTCAGGCTCGCCTGCTGATGGTCGGTGAGCCGGTCCAGGCGCCCGAGCAGAAGGCTATGCAGGGACTTCGGCAGGTCGCCAAGCGCGTCCAACGTGTGGCCACCGCTGCTCGCCCTATGGATCAGGTCCGTAACCAGCTCCTGCAGGTAGAACGGGTTGCCGCCGGACCGCTCGACGATCGGGGTCACAAGCGTCGCCCCAACAGCC
>JBBAFX010000090.1:0-8806 GCA_041655195.1 Trueperaceae bacterium | reverse complement strand
CGACAGCGCCAGCGGCACGTTGCCGAACGGGTCCATCACGAAGAAGAGCAGTACCGCTGCTGATAAGACTCCGCTGCCTACGTCCATGAGGCAAGCGTAGCGGCTCGGGGGTCTACGAAGAGTGGGGTCGGCGTGCCGGGCCGGGGACACGCCCCGGTTACGCACGCCGACCCCAGTCGTTAGCGCTGGACCAAGAACCTCAGAGGACTAGTAGTCGAGGTTCACTCCCCTATCCAGGAGGGCCTGGATGTCAGCCTGAACGGCCGCGTCTGTCAGGTCCAGCGGGTTGTTGCGGGCGTCCACGTAGTCGCCGGCGCCGATGCCAGGGTTGGCGACTAGGGGCGCGAGGGTGGTGAGCTGGTTGTAAGCCAAAAGCAGCGTCTGGAGCTGTTCGAACTCCTGGAGGAAGGTGATGTCTGTGAGATCGAGGCCATCCAAGTTCAGGTAAGTGAGTTCGGTCTTGCCGTACAGCGGCGTGATGTCGGCGATCGTAGACCAACCGATTTCGAGCGTGTGCAGTCGGGACAGGTCGATTATGGGAGTGAGATCGGGGATTGTGCTGCCGTATACCTGCAGAATCTCGAGATCCGGCCAGTTAGCCACTTGCGCGAAGTCGGTAAGGCCATTGTTGCCCATCCACAACCCGCGCAGATTCGGGTAGTTCTGGAGTAGTTGCCACGCCACGTCATTGCCGAGCTCGTGATTCGAGATGTTGAACCAGGTCATGTTCGTCATCCCTTCGAGCGGGGTGACGTCCGTAATGTTGCCCGTTGTGCAGCACAAGTGCAGGTCGGTGAGGTTCACGAGGTTGCGAAGGGGGCCAACGTCGGTGACCTCGTTCACGTTGAGGTTGAGGAACAGCAGTGAGGTCAGATCGGCTAACGGACTAACGTCAGCAACGTCGTTGTCGTGCAGGCTGATGTGGCTTAGGTTCACCGCGTACTGCAGACCCGCTAGGTTGGTGATGCCACCGTTATCGTGTTCGAGCCGGGTCAGCAAAGCCATGTCGAGACAGGTCAGGTCGCCGGTGGGGCGGCCGAGAGCGTCGCGAACAGCCTGTAGGAGCTCGGCGTCGGGGATGGTCACTACTTCTTCGGGCGAAGCGCACTCGGACGCAATGACGTCGCCGACAAGGAAACGCACGGAGGCGTAGGAAAGCCCGAGGTCGGCGACCTTCAGGGGGTAACCGCTCACGTCAGTGTTCAGAGGCACGACCTCTAAGGTGTAGAGCCCGTCCGGTAACTCCAAGCCGCTGATGGTGTGCGACGTGGCGGGCCCGATGGTCTCCGTCCTAAGCAGTGTTTCGTAATTACCTGAGAACACCGAGAGGTAGGTGCTCATGGCGCCCGCCGGGTGCGTCCAGGTGGCGGCTACATCGGTGGTGGTAGCCGACGTGACGGCTATGTCGGTGGGCCTAGGGAACTTGAAGCCGGCGTCCGCCAGCGAAGCCGTGGCGGTATACGTGACCCCGTTCACGGTGGCCGTCAGCGTGTACTCCCCCGCCACCGCCGTGATGCTATGCCAGGAGACCCAGAAGTAGCCCTTCTCCTTACCGGTGCAGCGGCCCGGTGGGCAGGCGTAGGTGAGCGGCGAACCCGAGTTCCATTCCGGTGGCCCCGTGAACTCGACCTCTATGGTGAGAGCCTCGTCTTCGAGCACCTCTGGCGGGAACACGAGGTAGACGACGAACAGCGACCCGTTCGTATCTACCGAGTTCGCCCGATTGTTCGTGCCAACCATGAAGTCCACGCCAACCGGAACGACCGTCGCGCCACTCGCCTGAGCTGGCGTGGAGCTACCGGTCGCATTGCTGGCTGCGACGCTGTAGCTGTACTCCTGACCGGGTTCAATGCCCATATCAACGAAGCTGGTCACGTCGGGGCCGACCTTGCCCGCTGAGGCCGCCACCTGTTGCGCTGTCAGACCGGCGGCGGGTGTACGGAACACCTCGAAACCGGTCTCGTCGTCGCTGTTGTCCTTCCAAGTAACGGTGACGTAGCCAGGGCCGGGCGTGGCCACCACGTCGCTAGGGGCCTGCGGCGCGGTTGCAGTTGGGCCACCCCCGCAAGCCGCGAGTAACAACCCTAACGAAACTATCGCTAAGGTTGACACTGCCGGACGGAACCGTACGGTTGCCATGTTCAATCCCCTCCTTCGGCGCTTGTATAGCGTCGAAGGGAGTATGGAGAACCGTACCCGTCCGAATCCCGTCCGAATCCCGTCCGAACCCGAAGTAGCGCCGCCCTTAGACGGGCTGAACCAGTTCGGGTACGTCTATCCGGGCGTTGCCCACTTGCTTACCCACCGGGTGCCAGGCGAGGACATCGTCGGCGGGTGCGTGAAGAAGGTCCTCGACCTCGCGCGGGTCCACTTGGCCTGGGTCCATCCAGCGTTCCCACTCGTCTTGCTCGAGGATCACGGGTACGCGGTGGTGCAACTCGGTCATGGGACCGTGCGAGTCGGTGGTGAGGATGGTGCAGCTCATGAGCGGCTGGCTGCCTTTGGTCCAGGCGGAGTAGAGCCCCGCGAACGCTAAGGGTTTGCCGTCCTGCCGCTTGATGAAGTACGGCTGCTTAGAGCCGCCCTCGCTTCTCCATTCGTAGAAGCCGTCGGCGGGGATGAGGCACCTTGAGGTCTTCATGGCGTCCCGGAACGAGGGCTTCTCGGCAGCGCTCTCGGAACGCGCATTGAACAGGGTCGACTTGAACTCAGTCGGGTCCTTGACCCAGTGCGGTATGAGGCCCCAGCGCATGAACGACATCTCCCGCGCGCCGCCCGGGCGTTCAGTCACCACGGGCACCTCTTGTGTGGGGGCGATGTTATAGCGCTCGGTCAGCGGCAGCGGTTTGACCTCGAAGAGGGAGGCCAGGTCGTCCTCGTGACTGTAGAGGGTGTAGCGTCCGCACATCAGCTCACCTCCTTGAGCTCCGCGAGGATCTTCTCGCGGTCAGCGTCGTCGTACTCGTTGAGGGGCTCGTAACTCTCCACGAACGCGTCGATCCCCTGCAGGTGCGGAGGGAACGACACGAAGTTGTGGTCCGCCATGACGTCCATGCGGCTGGTCTCGTAGAGCGCACCCGTCCAGTTGGCCGCCTCGATGCGTTCCAGGCTGAAGCGGTGCAGCGTGGCTTGCATGAGGGTGTGGATGAGCTCCTGCTGCTCGCGCGTCAACTGCTCCCAGGCGGTGTTGGCGCGCTGCCGGCGCGCCTGGTGCATGGCGTCGGCTATGGCGCTGGCCACGGCTCGAGCCTCTTCCCTACTGAGTGGCTGGTCCTTCTCCTCCGCCTGCCCCGCGACAGAGCTGGGAGGCTCCACCCCTTGCTGCAGGAGACTGTTGACGAAACCCGCCAGGTTGTAGATCGGCCGTCCCGCCTGCTCGGCCCTGGCTTGCAGCACGCGCGCGTACGAAACGATGTCGAGCACACGCTGCGGCCCGTAGCGCGTAACGGTGCGCTCCGGATCCTGCGCCCAACCGATGTCCTTCAGCGCGTCGACCGCCTGCAGTTCCTTGAGGAGCTGCTCCTTGTCGGCTTCACGCGCCACGCGGCTGGCGAGGCTGGCCGGTAGGCGCACGCGCGGCTTGAACACGTCGTTCCGGCTGATATCGAAACGCACCCGCTGCAGCTTGCGACCCACCTTGAGCGGCTCGTACTCGTACGCCAGACAGGTATAAGCGCGGAACTCCTCCTGCGCCTTATCCAGCACGTAGCGGAAGTCCTTGAAGCGTTCGTATTTGCCGTCGAGCCCGAGGCGCAGCTTCAGGTCGTCTACGTCGAAGATCAGTTCTGTGCGCTCGCCGGCGTAAGAGGCGGTGTAGAGAACCTCGAAGAGGCGCATGCTGTTGAAGCTCTCGAAACTCAGCAGCTGCTCAGTGGGGATGATGCTGAAGTCGCGCCGCAGCTGCAGTAGGTACGGCTTGAGGCGATCGTGGATCTTGATCTCGATTGCGGCCATCTGCCCGTCGTCGCGGCCGTTGTCGTAGCGCGCTTCGGAGACCCACTGGAACATTACCCAGTCACCGTTAGGTTCCTTGATCTGGATGGTCTGCTCGAGGAGTTCCCGTGCGGATTCCTCGATGCGCGAGTAGATGCTTTTGCCACTGATGTTGAAGAGCTGCGCGTACTCCCACGCGGTGATGCGGATGGGTTCAAGCGTCAGGTCTTCCTTAGTTATGTCGGACAGGGCGAGGACCAGTAGGCGCTTGGTGAGGATGCCCATCTCCTGCCGGCTTAGCGCCAGGGGGTTGCCTTGTGTTATGGCGAGGCTGGGTGCGCTGCGGCGTTCGCTGGGCCGACGGGCCTGCGAGCGTGAACCCCTACGTGCCTTAGGTAGCTGCCGAGTTTTGGGCGCAAGTGGCGGCACCAGCGACGAGTCCTCAGCGCCGCCGTGCGGGGCCGTGCCGGCTCCGGCGTTTGCCTCGTCGGTGTTCGGTTGGTGTGTCACACTGACCTCACCTTTCGGGTAGACCTGCTCGGTCCGTACTGGTCGGTCCGTACTTCTCGCTCGGTACTGTTCGGTTGGAACGGCCAGCGACCTGACCAGGTCCAGCGGATGGCGCTATCTGACGCATGTTACGAGAGCGGGGAACCGCCGGTCAACCTTTCCCCTATTTCCCCCACTTAGCGAGGAACCAACACAGTGGTTCCCCCAGTTCCCCACTTCGGTACCCGCCCTTCCCCCATCCGTCCCCCGACCTTCCCAGGGCAGTACCCCTCCCCTCCCCTACCGGTACCCGCGTGTTCCCGAACCGGTACCCCGCGCTTCCCCCCTTAACTACGTTTCTCGCGTCCTACACGGGTGTTCCATGGGGCCCATTAAAGGGAATAGAAATAGGACCTTGAAGAAAACACACAACAATCCACTTTGTTGGTGTGTTTCTAGGTAAGCAAAACCCGTGCTGAGTCACGCGAGCGGATCATAGGCGGGCGGCGCCACTTACTGAAGAGCTTGTCGTCTCCTCGAGATGGGCTAGTCCCGGAGGTTCCCCACTTGCTAGCTCGCTAACCGCGAGATCTGCGAATCTCCTACTTCTGAGCTCGCCCTATTGGCGCCGTGACGTACTTGGGAGGGCAGATTTGACTTCTGCTGGCCGCTGTTCCATCGGGCAGGCATGCCTTGACGCCGATAGCGGTACCCTAAACCCCCCACTTTGGGGCTAGAGTTCCCTTGTTTTCCCCCTCACGATCAGCCACATTCAAATGCGCCGCGAACTCAAGGGCAGGCAACCTTATCGCGCATGCATCAGATCCGTGACGAGCCGATTATGCCGTCGGGGACGCGGTTATCGGGTTTCGGTGGGAAGGATTGGGTACTTCGGTGGCCCTGGTCGCCTTCGAGGCCTGGAGTCACTGGGGCCAGGATCCTATGGGGGAAAGGGCGGGTACTAGCCGCTGCCATTCCCGTCCGACAGGTGCGATTGAAAACCTACAAGGCTCACTGCAGGCGCTGGCTGGCTCGGGGTCAGGGGCTTGGGTTACGCCGCCAGGGAGGCAATTCGTTGACCATGGTTCGGTGCAAGTGTTGCCGGCGGCGATCACTCCGTCATAGGCCGGGCTCCTCCGGATGCGGGCCGAAGTACGTGAAGCGCGGCGCTCGTCTCCTCTCCCCTATCGGGTCCTCCCCCGTTCTTGTTGGGCGGCCCCATATGGTTCCCAATGGAGCGCGCCAGTGGTTCTGTTTCGCGGTTGAACCTGTCGTAGGCGTAGGCGGCCCACATGCGTTTGTGCATCGCTGGTGCCGGCCGTCGTCAGTCCCAGCTACCGCAATAACGATATGGCGCCGTGACGTTCGAGGCCTGCTTGGTATCAAGTCAGTGCGGGCGCCAGGCGGTCGCCTAATCACCGTACCCGCTGCGCATTACGGAGCGCGGACCCTCACCTGGTTACCCAGCCAACTCTGCGGCGCCATTACGTTATGGCGGACCGCGGCAACCCGCTCATGCGTCCGCGGCAGCTCTAGATGGGTTGCAACCGTGCCCGGCTTGGTTTGGCCCCTAGATGCGCCCAGGCGCCGCGCGCGCTGCGAGTTAGAATCCGGCATGCCATCTACCCAAACGGACCGAGCTTGCGTTGCCGTCACGCGCACGCGCTTCGGTTCACGTAGCGTTACGCGGACCGGGCTAACGTGGGGACCGACATGAAGGTGCTCACGTTCTTCAACCACGCTGGCGGTGTCGCCAAGACCAGCACCGTCAGGGACGTCGGTTACGTCCTCGGCGAGATGGGTAGGCGTGTCCTGCTTATCGACCTGGACCCGCAGGCGAACCTAACGAAATGGCTCGGCGTGGACGACGATATCGCGCTGACGCAGACCGTCTACCCCGCCGTTCTCGGCGACACCGGCGCCGCGGCTGATGAGGATGCCGGTCACGCCACCGCGTTGGCCTTGCCCGAACCGCTGCGCGTTCACGGTATGGACCTCATACCCGGGGCCCTCAGCATCGCCATCATCGAGCGCGAGATCCTCAGTGTGTTCATGGGCGTGGTGCGGTTGCGCGAAGCGCTGCGGCAGCTGGAGGGGTACGACTACGTGCTCATAGATCCGCCGCCTAGCCTTGGCCAACTGTCTGCGCTGGGCGTTGTGGCCGCTGACCGGGTGGTGGTGCCACTACCCACCAACCGCAAGGGCCTAGACGGCATCCCTACTGTGATTAAAATGGTGCGCGAGTATCGCAAGGCAGCACCCAAGCTAGACATCGCGCTGTTCGTGCTCACGCAACATGATCGGCGGACGCGCCACGACCGCGATAGCTTGGAGATCATCCGCAACCAGCTAACAGCCATTGCGCCCGTCTCGGCGGCGCTGGGCAGCCGGCCGGCGTACTACTCGGACGCGCAGGTGCAGGGCATGCCCATATCGGTGTACGCACCGGGCAGCGAGGCGGACCAGGAGGTCCGGCAGGTCACCGCGGAGCTACTAGAGGTGATGGAGGGAGCGTCAGGTGGCTAGGAAACGTCAGCAAGAGATCGACCGGGCAGCCGTGTTCGAGGCCATCCTGGGTGACCTCGGTGAGGAGCCCATCGAGTCCGGCTCTGCCGGTTTGCCACTGAGTTCCATCCGGTTCAACGAGCAGCAGCCCAGGAAGTACTTCGACCCGGTTTCACTCGATGACTTGGCCCACAGCATCCGGCAGAAGGGCGTGCTCGAACCGATCATCGTGCGGCGGGCCGGCGAGGGTTACGAAGTCGTGGCCGGAGAGCGGCGCACGCGGGCCGCTAAGCTTGCTGGGCTGGAGGAGATCCCGGCCATCGTCGTCGACATCGACGACCGTGAGGCGCTCGAGATCGCTATCACGGAGAACCTTCAGCGGGAGGATCTGAACGCGGTCGAGGAGACCGAGGCGGTGCTCGGGTTGCTCGAGGTAACGCTCGGGGTTCCGCGCAAGAGCGTCATCTCGCTTCTTCAGGCCCTTTACGCGGAGGAGCGCGGCCGTGCCAGCAGCCGCAAGATCGACGCCGCGCATAGGGAAGAGGCGCTGGCCGTGTTCCGACGGGTGGGCCGCTTCGGGGTGGCGTCGTTCGTTAGTAACCGGCTCCCGATCCTGGACTTCCCGAACGAGTTACTCGACGTCATCCGGAGCGGTGAGCTGGAGTTCACGAAGGCTCAGGCAATCGCTCGGGTGGCGGACAAGGACGATAGGCGACAGTTGCTCAAGGAAGCCGTCGATCAGCATCTGACGCTGAGCCAGATCCGGAGGCGGATCACGGACGTCCGTAAGGGCAATAACGTTATGGCGGCCAAGGCCGACCCAGCGGCGGATGAGACCCAGCGCTTGGTGGGCGCCACGAAGCGACTGCTGAACCGCCGACGCTTGGCGACGCTAGACGCAGAACGTGGCAGGCGGGTCAACGAGTTGCTGAGGGAGCTGCAGGAACTGCTGTCAGAGTAGCGAACAGGGAAGAGCATCTGCGGCGCGGCCCCCAGGAGTCTGAATCCGGGGGCCTTTCCGTTGGGCCTGCCACCGGGGAACACCTGGCCCTGACCTGGGCCGGGCTACTGTGGTGGAAGGAGGTTATGCATGTTGGAAGTTGGACAGGTCGCCCCTGACTTCGAGCTGAAGGACCAGACGGGGCAGACGCATCGTCTATCTGATCAGCGCGGCTCTTGGGTGGCTCTGTATTTCTACCCGAAGGACGACACCCCCGGCTGCACCACCCAGGCGTGCGAGTTCCGCGACAACATGGCGCAAATCGGCGCTGCCGGTGGCAAGGTGTTCGGTTTGTCCGCGGACGATGAGGCCAGCCATCAGAAGTTCTCCAGCAAGTACGAGCTGAACTTCCCGTTGTTGCTCGACCCAGACAAGGAGGCCCTGGAGGCCTACGGCGCCTGGGTGGAGAAGACCAACTTCGGTAACACCTACATGGGTGTGAACCGCATGACGTACCTCATCGATCCCGAAGGCAAGATCGCCAAGATTTGGCCGAAGGTAACTCCGGCCGGACACGCGCTTGAGGTCCGTAACACCATCGAGGAGCTTAAGGCGGCCGCCTGACCGCGGCTACACGGGGCCGCGTTCGAAGGGCGCGCCCCGAGCTGGCTTTACGCCAATCAACTTTGTAAGCGCGGGTCGCCATTACGTTATGGCGGCCCGCGATCTTTCTGCGGAGGCGGCCAAGGACCATGGGTGCGTTCGTGAACTATTTCACGCCGGAGGGCCCGTGTGGGTAGCGAAGACCCCGCTGCGGGCGGCTCTATCGTGCTCTTTGGCCACTGGCCGCCGTGGTGACGACGGGCGTGGGAACTACCGCGTGCAACCAAATCCATAGGCGCCTCGCCGATAGGGGAGGGGAGAGGTACCGGCGAACCA
>JBBAFX010000089.1:0-8813 GCA_041655195.1 Trueperaceae bacterium | reverse complement strand
CGAAGAACTGCGTTGCGTGCACGATGGTGTATGGAATCTGCGATTCGGTGATGAGTTTCTCCTGCGCGGCCTTGCCGCGGAAGTACCCGCTCTCCTGCAAGCGCGGGGTTCCCACGACCGACAGGGCCACGTGGTGCTTCACCCCAGCCTCGGCCTCGGCTGCGAGCAGGTTCCGGGTGGAAGTCTCGAAGAACTCGAGCACGGCGCGGTCTTCAAACGACGGCGAGTTGGAAACGTCGACGACGACGTCCGCTCCCTGCAGCGCTTCGCTCAGGCCCTCACCGGTGATCGTGTTCACCCCCGTGTCGGGCGCAGCAGCGACCGCGTCATGACCATGCTCATTGAGCCTTGCGACGACCTTCGAGCCCACCAGACCGGTTCCACCAATTACGACTACTTTCATAACGATCTTCCTTCCTGTGCTTTCTGTAAGCCTTGAGTTACGTAACGCTGCTTGTGTTCACCGGTTGGCGTTCGCCTGGCCGGTGCCTGCTTCCACTTCCACAGCGCGCAAGATGAGTTCCGTCACGGCCGCCGGTTCCGAGACCGATATCGCGTGCGAGGCGCCTTCCAGCACCCGGATCTCGCGAGCGTTGGCGCGCTCTGCCATGAACTGCAACACGGCGGCTGGGATGTTCCTGTCCTCGCTCCCGTAAATGAAGTAGGACGGCAGGGACTTCCAGGTTGCGATCTCGGTGGCTTCACCGAGCGCCGCGAGGGTCACGGGCCGCTGCGTTGCTGCCATGAGCGCCGCCGTGTCGGGCGGAACATCCGCTGCGAACTGTGCGGCGAACTTGCTGGTTTGTATGTAGAGGTCTTGCCCGCCGTCCGGCAACTCGACCGGCATCAGCGCGTCACCTAGCGTGCTGCCAGGGAACATGGCGCTGAGGGTGAGCGAGGACTCCCCGACGTCGGGAGCGAACGCCGCCACGTAAACGAGCGCTTTCACGTTCGGCAGTCCCGCTGCCGCCTGCGTTATAACCGGCCCACCGTACGAGTGCCCGACCAGGATGATGGGGCCCTCGATGGACCGCAGCAAGGCGGCCACGGACGCCGCATCGGTGCTCACGCTGCGCAGTGGGTTGGCAACTGCGATGGTCTTATACCCGGCCTTAGCCAGTTCAGCGATGACGCCGTTCCAGCTCGAGGCGTCCGCGAACGCCCCGTGCACGAGGACGATGGTGGGTTCCTGGGCCTGCGCGGTCGCGTTGGACGCGGCGCCGAGAGCCATGGTTAGCGTAACTGCGAGTATCGATCTGAGCATGTTCATCACTGTCCTTGCCTTTGGTGCTTCCTTGGACCGGACCTGACCACTCACGCCGGCCCTCATGACGCCGCCGCTCCGGGAGTGGGCCTCGCCTCAATGGCGTCCGTTGACTGGAGGAACGCGAGCAGAGCGGCGTTGATCTGTTGTTGGTGGGTCACGGTCAGGCCGTGGGGAGCGCCGGGGTAATAGATCGCCTGAACGTCCGCTATCAGCTGCTCTGCGCGCCGCCCGGTGTTGTTCACAGGGACGATCTGGTCGTCCTCACCGTGCAGGATCAGGGTCGGCACGTCGAAACGCGCCAGGTCGGCAGTGAAATCAGTTTCAGAGAACGCCTTCACGCACTCGTAAGCGTTCTTCAGCCCGACCTGCATGCAGAGCCGCCAGAACTGGTCCATGGTCGCCTGCGAGACGTCTGCGCCGGGGCGATTGGACCCGTAGAACTGGACCGCGAACGCCTTGTAAAAGCCCGCTCTGTCGGCCATCAGGGCGTCCCGCAGCCCGTCGAACACTTCGGTGGGTATGCCCTCGGGGTTGGCCGGCGTCTTCAGCATGATCGGTGGGACCGCACCTATCAGCACGGCGCTCGCCACGCGTTCCGTGCCGTGACGCCCGATGTAACGAGCGACCTCACCGCCGCCTGTGGAGTGGCCGACCATGGTGATGTCGTTGATGCCGAGCTCCTCGATCAGTTGCGCGAGGTCGTCCGCGTAGGTGTTCATGTCGTTCCCGGTCGAGCTCTGATCGGACCTGCCGTGACCGCGCCTGTCGTGCGCTATGACTCGGTAACCGCGCTGCGCCAGGAACAGCATCTGCTCGTCCCAAACGTCCGCGTTCAGTGGCCAACCGTGCGAGAACACGACCGGGCGGCCGTAACCCCAGTCCTTGTAGTAGATCTCCGTTCCGTCTCTCGTTCGAATGGTGCTCATGTTGCTCTCCGTCCTCTGTCCGTTGGGTCAGCCTTCCGGTGACCCGGCCTTGCCGATGCCGATGCGTTCACTGCGTCGTGCCTCCTTCCCGCAGCGGCTGACGCCTCGCTCTTGCGAGGGTCGCCGTTGCTGCGACGAAGGTAGACCCGGCGCGCAGTCGTTCGCGTCCGTGGAATGCCCTAGTTAGGTGCCTAGTTGGATGCCTAGTTGGATGCCTAGAGGTTGCCTCGGCCGTTCCCGTCCCGGGGCCCTGAACTCACGCCTTGTAGCGCCGCCTCTAGCTCCTTGCGCGAGCCGATTCCTAACTTCCCGAACACCTTGTGAAGGTGGTACTCCACCGTCCGGTGGCTGAGGAACAGTTGCGAGGCGATCTCGGGGTTGGTGAGCCTGGTTGCGGCTAAGCGCGCGATCTGAAGCTCTTGCGGGGTCAGCTGGTCGCGGGAGACTTCGGTCCGCGGCCGCGCGGTCTCTCCGGTCGCGAGAAGTTCTCTGCGGGCCCGTTCAGCGAAAGCTTCGGCGCCGAACCCGCTGAACGCTTCGTGCGCTTGCCGCAGCTGCACGCGAGCGTCGTCTCTGCGGTTCTCGCGGCGGAGCCACTCTCCGAACAGCAACCTGGCGCGGGCGAGGTGGATAGGGATCCGGCTTCGCTCAAGGTCATGCACTGCGGCCGCGTACAGGGCCTCGGCTTTGGCGCCACTGCTGAGTAGCGCCCGGGACCGGGCTTCTACTCCCCGGCCCCAGAAGGTGCGCGCGGCCCGGGTCCGCGCTTCGAGGCGTTCCATGGCGTCCGCGGCTGTTGCCATGTCACCCGCCCGTACGGCCGCCTCCACTAACTCAACGAGCGCGAAGCCGGTGATCTCGAGGTCGTCGTACTCCACGCCTGCGGAAGCGGCCGCTAGGGCTAGGTCGTACCTGCCAAGACCGTTGTAGAGGACCGCCTTCACGTAAGCGGCCAGGCCGATCACGCGGCCCTCACCGTGCCGGTGCGCGTCGGCCAGTCGCTCGTCCACGAGGCGTAGTGTCTCTTGTTCGTTCCCGCGCCAGGCTGACAGCACCAGCGACGTGTACCGGAGCGGCTCGTTGCCGGTGGCCTCACTGATGGAATCGGATTCGTGTAGCAGCGCAGCCGCCTCGGCGAACCGCCCGCTATGCACGAGCGCAGCGGCGCCGCTTTCCAGGCTCACAGGCAACACGATGAGCGCCCCGGCCTCGCGGGTGAGGTCCATGGCGCGTTCAGCGAGGTCATGCCAGCGGTCCCCGTCCCACTGGTCGCCCGCCACGAACCACGCCAGCCAGAGCCACCCGGCGGACCCGCCCGCTTGGGAAGCGGCCGCGGTCTCGAACTGCTCGAGCGCGGAGCGCAGCACGGGCGCGGCCGCCTGACTGCCTTGTGAGAAGCGGGTGGCGAGGGCATCTAACAACACATCGAGGGGGCGTTCCGGCCCTGACCCCGCTGGCGCGGCGAGTGCAGCTTCCGCCACCGCGTGCAGGCTGGTCGGATCGCCTAACCGGCCGGAGAACAGAGTGGCCGCGAAGGCGTCCAGGTACGTTTCTCGGGCAAGCGCCGCGTCGAGCGGTTCTAAGCGTTGCGCGGCTTCGAGCAGCATGGCGGGGGCGTCGGTTCCCCGCTTCCTTGCGAACTCCACTTGGGCCCTTAGCCGGGCGAGGCGGGCGCGCTGCAGGTCGTCGAGCGGTCCCAGTTCCGCGGTCGCCAGGAGAACATGCGCCGAGTCTGGAGCGCCAGCATCGAACGTTGCCCTCGCAGCTTCGAGAGCACGTGCCGCTCGCTGGCCGGGGTGAGGCGTGAGCTCGGTTGCCCGCCTCAGGAACGCTGCGCCGGCAGCATTGCCACCGCGGCGGCGGGCCCGATCGGCGGACGCTACCAGTTCCGCCGCCACCCCTTCGTCGGTTCCGGTGGCGGCCTGCGCTAGGTGCCAGGCGCGCCTGTCAGGGTCGGAACTCGCGTCGGTCGCTTCCGCCAAGGCGGCATGCGCCTCACGCCGGTCGGGCACCGTAGCGGCGCTGTATAGGGCCGAACGGACCAGCGGGTGGCAGAACCTCACCTGTACGCCGATTTCGATGAGCCCGGCCGCTTCGGCCGGTCCCGCGGCCCCAGGATCAATGCCGAGCCTCGCGGCCGCCCTGAGTAACAGCCCTGGATCTCCGATAGGCTCCGCGGCGGCGATCAGGAGTAGTTTTCGAGCTTCCTCGGGGAGCTTGAGGCTTCTCTGAATGAAGCTCTGCTCGACTCGGTTCGCGAGAGGCCTCACGTCCGGGAGCCTGAAGCCGCCAGCTAGTTCTTCAACGCTCAGGTTGCGAGGCAGCTCCAGCAACGCGAGTGGGTTCCCGCGCGTTTCGTGCACGAGGCGCTGCCGAACCCTCTCGTCTAGGGGCCCGCGGAGCTCGGCGTCTAGCAACGCGGTGGCGTCGCTGAAGCTCAAGCCTTCGATAGTTGTGGTGGGTAGCCCCGTCAGGTCCGGTACGCTCAGCGGTTCACGTAAGGCGAACAGTATCCCGATAGGCTCGGCTAGCAGCCGCCTGGCCACGAACGCCAGGACGCGGGTCGAGAAACGGTCGAGCCACTGAACGTCGTCAACCAGACAAAGAACGGGGCGAGAGGCGGCGGCTTCCGAAAGGAGGCTGAGCACCGCCAGCCCCACCATGAACGGCGTCGCCGCCTCGCCAGCGCTCAGACCGAACGCGGTGCTCAGGGCCTGCCGCTGCGGCTCGGGCAGCGCCTCTAGGTGGGTGAGCAGCGGAGCGCATACCTGCTGAAGCCCGGAGTAAGCGAACTCCATCTCAGATTCCACGCTGGTGGTGCGTAAAATCCTGCAGGCGGAGGCAGCCTCGGCCAGCCGGTTCAGTATGGCGGTCTTGCCTATCCCCGCCTCACCCTTTATGACCACCGCCTGCCCGTGGCTAGCCATGACCTCTTGCAGGAAGCTGCTTAGTGTGGCCCACTCCTGGTGTCGGCCCAACAAGTCACCGTTCCGCCAAGCTTCGGACATACTCTGCTCCTCGGAGGGTCCATGAAGCTCAGGAGAACGTGCCCAGGATTATGTCTGCACCGCTAATTGCGTGAATTCTACAGCTCAGCCGGCAGCCACAGCTCCGCAGCAGTAACGGTAGGTGCTCGGCTCCGCTGACGCTACTCCCGCCAGATCGCCCAACTCACGTCCTCAAGTTCCTCCCGCACGTCGGCGGGACGCCCCGCCCGCCGCAGTAGCGCGAGGATCTGCCCGCGGTGGTGCGAATCGTGAACGATGCAGTGCTGTATGAGGTGCGCCGGGTGCGATTCGTAATAACCAACGAAGCCGCGGCCCTCCGCCACGGCGTCCAGCACGGCGGCCTTCATGGCGCGGTCGCCCTCATCGAAACCTGCCTGCAGCTCTTCGATGCTGCTGACGCCCAGCCACGTTGGGGAATCGTCGTCGATCACGTTCCTGGCCCGCTCAGCGTAAGCGGGCGCTACGCGCGAGAGCCAGTCGCGGCGGAAGCTGACGATGTCGGCCAAGTTCTGCCCGACGCTGAAACCGCCCACGCCGTCCTCGTGGTTCAGGTCCTCCATGGTCAGGGTGCCTAGCAGAGCGCGGGTTACGCGGGAGTTGCGATCGAAGGATTCAAGGAGCAGAGCGAGTTCCGGGGGTACGGACATACTTGGCCTTCCGTTCCTTGGCGCCTGAGCCGCGGCGCCCGGTGGGATCCAACTGGGTTCGCAGGGAACACTTTAGCCGGCGGCAAGTCGCACTTAGCTGCGAATGAGCACCCCTGAGCCCCTATACTCCCCCGCATGCGAACCACGAACTACACGCAGGTGTTCATCCAGGTTGCTGAGGGCTGCCCCGTGGAGGCAGCGGAGGTGCCTGCGCGCCTCTCCCCTTGGCAAGCGCTACGGCTGGGGCCTGCATCACGACGAACAGGGCCGCGTGGCGCTGGCTCCCCTGGGCTCGGAGCGCTACCAGGAACTCGCCAACGACCCTACAATCAAGCAGTTCAAGGCCATGAGGTCGAAACGCGCTCCGAAGTGAATCGGTCTCCCTTGACTCGCTCCCGAATGAACACCTGAACGAGGAGGCATGAATGCCGAACTACCTGGAACTGTTCGAGCTGTACCACAAGGATCTCCACGGCGCCCTTAGGCAGCTGAAGGACGAAGAGTTCTTCCGCAGCCCCGGCGGCAGCGCCAACAGCGCGGCGGTCATAGTCCAGCACCTCGCCGGCAACTTCGCCAGCCGCTTCACCGACTTTCTCACCAGCGACGGCGAGAAGCCGTGGCGGGAGCGCGAGGCCGAGTTCCAAGCCCCCACCGAGAGCCGCGCGGAAGTGATGGCGCGGTTCGAGGAGGGCTGGAACATCCTGCGCGGCGCAGTCTCGAACCTGTCCGAGGACGACCTGCGGGCAACCATCCACATCCGCGGCAAGCCCTGGAGCGTGGACGAGGCCCTGCTGCGCAGCGTCGCGCACTTCGCCGGCCACGTGGGGCAGGTCATCCTCATCGGCAAGGTGTTCCGCGGGGACGAGTGGGAGTACCTCAGCATCCCGCCCGGCGGCACGGCGGCTTACAACCAACGGCCCGACCGGCGCTGACCCAAGCCTAGTTGGGCGGCGAAAGGATCGATATCCGGATGGTCTGCGACGCGACCATGCCGTCTGAATCGGTAGCCGTTAGCCTCACGTCGTAATCCACCAGCCCGGAACTGCCTATATAGCCGTACCGGAAGTGGATGAGCGGGGAGCTGCCTGTGGCGACCTGCGTGAACACGCTCGCGTCCTCGCGGCGGACCTCCCACACCAGTGAGGCGCCGGACAAGGGGCCGTCCTCGGCGTCGCTGGCCACCCCGGTGAACTGCACGTCGATGCCGTTAACACCGCCATCAGTCGACCAGTTGAACGTGGAGCCTCCCGCCGGCGCCGTGATAGCAGCTGTGGGTGGGCTACCCTCCGCCGTGACCGTGAAAACCACGCTGTCTGTAGCGCTACCGTACTTCACGTGCACGCTGCGCAGACCCTCGCCCAGAGCCACGGTCGTCGATAACGTGTTCTGCGCGATGATAGTGCCGTTCTCCGGGTCATCCAACCGCCAGATCACGGGGTACAGCAGCGTGGGTGGGCCGCTACGGTCGTTGGTCACGTAGGCGTTCAGGGCAATCGTGTCGGCGGTGGAATAGGTGGCGCCATCCACCGGCGAGGTGATGTCAATGCCGATGCTGCACCGGGCTGGCGGGGCGGTATCGCCCAGGTCCAGGACCGTCACCTGCACAGAGTCGGAGGCGATCAGCGTGGCGCCGTAGTAGGCGGTGGCGGTTACGACCAACTCGCCATCGCAAAAGGCCCGCCCAAGGCCAAAACCGGGCTGGGTGCTGCCGAACGTGACCGGCACGCCAGCGTGATCAACGTACGACCAGTAGATCGTGAAGTTCTCCGGATCCGTGTATGGACTCTCCACGTCGGTGATCACTTCGGCCCTGAAGATCACCACGCGGCCCTCGTCCACCGTTATGCGTTCTGCTGGCATCGTGATGTTCACGAAGGGTAGTTCGCGCTCCGGGTACATGCGCCGCACCGCTGCCACGTCGCCGGGGGAGAGTCCCGCTGCTCCACCGATGGCCTCACCGTTCGGGGTAGTTATCGTCTCGAGACGCCCCCAAGACCCGTCAGGCCAAACGCAATCGGCATCGCGAGCTGGCACGACCAGCCCGAAGGCGCAGCGGCTGTAGTGCATTATCGACGCGTAGTCGTAGGGCCCGACGTCCACCCCTTGCGTGAAGAGGTCGAAGTTGTTGGCCTTGGAATCGGGTTTTATGTTGCCTTCGTTGATGGTCACGTAGGTGTCGCGGTCACTGCGGCTGTGCTCGTGCTTGAGGCCAATAGCGTGACCGATCTCGTGAATTATGGTGGCGACCGACTGGCAGTGGCTTTCCAGAAACTGCGCGACCTGCCTGCCACCCATGCGGCCCACGTCAGCGCGGCAACGCTTGTCGTCCGCTGGCAGCGGCACAAAGGCCACGTAATCGACCTCGGAAGTGCGCTCCACGAAGCGCAGGTTGGTGTTCTCCTCCCAGTGGTCCATGGCGTCATGGATGAGCTGCACGAAGCTAGGGCTGAAGTCCTCGTCGATCTCGTACGGCACCGTGTACGTGTACGGTTCCGCGGCGCTCGCCCCGCCGGTGCGCGGCCAGCGAGTATTGGCGGGCTTAACCGAGAGCGACTGGCCGGTAAGGCCCTCCCGAGAAACCAGGTCAACCTCACGCCCGATGATCATGTCGCCCTCGATGATCAGCAGGCCGTCGTCCACCTCCACGGTTATCTGCGTGGGTTCGCTCTCGCCAGGGAAGGTGAACCAGATCTGCCGCAGTTCGCCCACGGTGGTCGGGAGATACTCGTCGGTCTGCGACCTTTCGGGCGCGGGGTCAGGTGCGGACAGGCAGCCCGCGAGCAGCAGGCTGAGGCCCAGGCTCAGCAGGAGGCCGAGACCGACCTTCTGTAGCTGGCACCGAACCTGCTGGAGAGACGGCTGGCGGCTGGTTGACGACCGGACAGTTCGCGTTGCGCTTTCCCGAGACCTAGCCATGGAACAGTGTGCATAGTGGGCCGTCAAGCGAACGTCAAAGCGAACTGGC
>JBBAFX010000088.1:0-8837 GCA_041655195.1 Trueperaceae bacterium | reverse complement strand
TCGTCGTAAACCCTTATGGAACTCGCCATCAGATATCCAGCACCTTATCCAGACCCCTTCGCAATCCGGTGAAGCCACCGACCTTACGGATGCTTAGCAGCGCGCCGTCCACGTATGGCTTGGCGCTGCTGCCGCTCTCCTGCTTGATGGTAAGCCGCTCCTCGGGCATGCCGAAGAGCGCCTCTACTCCTATGACGTAACCCGGCAGACGCACCGAGTGCACCTGCACGCCGCCAAGCGTGGCCCCGCGCACTTCCCGCGGCCCGACCGTAGCGGTAACGGAGTTGCTCGGTGCGGGCGTCCGCACCTGAGCCAGCCGGCTGGCCAGCTCCCTAGCGGTGCCACTAGGCGCGTCGACTTTGGCGGCGGACGCGTAATCGATGATCTCCCACTCGGGCAGCACCTTGGCGGCCATCTCCGCGAACTTCTGCAGGAGCACCACGGTAATCGCGAAGTTGCCCACGGCCAGCACGCCTCTACCTCGCTCCTGCGCTAACCGGTCGATGTCGGCAAGGTCATCGTCGCTGAGGCCGGACGAGCCGATGACCACGTGCACACCAGCGTTCAACGCCGCGATGACGTTTGTCTTGGCCACGCTAGCGTGCGCGTACTCCACGAACACGTCGCATGGCACCTCGAGCGCCTCGGTGGTGGTGCCGAACAGCGGCGTGGCGGGCGCACCGTCGTCCAGCACCTGGTTCAGGTGTTTGCCGGCGTGGGTTCGCGTTACGCCAGCCACCAACTGCAAGTCGGTTTGCTGGCCTATGGCCTTCGCCAGCTCGGAGCCCGCCCATCCGGTAGGTCCGGTCATGCAGACTCTTATGGGACCGTCGTTCACGTTAGCTCACTCCCTCGGCAACTTCGTACGAAGACTGCGCCTGCTGCGTTTACGCAATTCAACGTGGCGCCTCGCGTCCGCACTCCTCGCGTCCATACTCTTGGCGCCCATACTCCTGGCGCCAGACGGCGCGCACAACCGCGCGCCCGACCGCGCGCCCGACCGCGCGCCCATCCGCGCGCCCATCCGCGGACCCTACCGGGCGCCCGACCGCGCACGTACCGGATGCTCGGTCCGGCTCTGCTCCGAAGCTTAGCAAGGCTGTGCCGACACGCGGGAACCCGATGGGCATCGGGTGCTAGCCTATCAGTGCGCAATGATATTAATCTCTGATATCATTATCCACAGCGAGCACCTCTCCCCTTCGTACGCATGACGCCGCGCCGAGCCACGACTCCCGCCCACTACCGGCTGCAGGATCGATCACAGCGTTGTTTCAGATATCGTTTCCTGATACTATTAGCCGTTGAAGGGCGACAACCCCGCCCAGGACGATGAAAGGCGAACCGCTATGCCTCCCAGACCTACGGGCCGACAAGCCAACAGCAACGCACAAGAGGCACCAACGCGCCAATCCAGCCCGAGCAGAAGCACGGGCAGTGGCGGCGGCGGTCGAGGTCCGGGGCGGCCACGCCGGCCAGGTACAGCAGCCGCCAGGCCGTCACGCACCAACCGGCCCGGCACTATGCGCCACAAGGGCTACACCGCCAAAGTGGGTTACGACGACGAAGCTGGCGTCTTACGAGGCGAAGTGGTGGACCTGCAGGACGAGATAACGTTCAGCGCCACCAGCGTGCGCCAGTTACGCCAGGAGTTCCACGCCGCAGTAGACGCCTACCTGCTCGATTGCGCCACCCGCGGTGTGGAGCCGGCCAAGCCCTTCTCGGGCCGCATACTGCTGCGCCTACCGCCCGAGCTGCACCGCAGCGCCGCCATCACCGCCACCGCCTTGGACGTGAGCCTCAACGACTTCCTCGTGGGCTGCATCGAGGTGGGCGTAGCGCGCATAGCTGTCGTCAAGAACGAGGACTGACCCTAAGGCTCCGCCCCGGCCTGTCGCCGGTTGTGGTACTGCCACACGGCCCGCTCGTAAGCCTCCTTCAGGAGCGGCGAAATCGTCTCCTCGAAGGTAGCCACCGTCGGGTTCAGAACGCAGATCCAGTTGGCGCCGCCGTAAACGGGGTGCGGCAACAGCGTGTTGACCTGGCTGTAATCGTGCGCGGTCGCTTGGCTCCCCTGCCTGTCAGCAGAGCGGCTGGCGCCGAACAGCTTCACGAACGTGGCGCGCCTAACCCCCATGTTGAACCGGAAAGCCCCCAAGCGGTCCAGGCCCGAGGCCTTGTCTAGATCGTTGTTGGAAACCTTCACTGTGGCGAAGTAGATCTCGTTCGGCCCGCCCTGGGACGGGTTGTAGAAGAAGAACAGATCGCCGTAAGCGGAGGCCACCTCTACGTGTTCGAACGTCCGGAGGATGTAGTCGGAGATGGAAGCCGGCGTCATGGTGTCAGTGGGTATATCACGTACCCACCCCCCGCCGTTAGCGCCCGGTTTGCGGTCACCTCACGGATGTGTGGAAGGTCTCATCCTCACGAAACGCTGCACAACACCGCGCCCAGGGCACCCAGAACGCGTCAGGAGCACGACCTCACGAGGTCCTCGGCGGCCACCCTGGCCTCCACGAGCCACGCCGCCCGCTGCTCATCCGAACTGCCCAGCACCTTCGCACAGCGCACCCGCGTCACGACCTGAACTCCAGCCGGGCCCAGCACCACGTCCCGCCAGAAGCGCTCGAGGGGCTCACCCAGCGCACCCTCCACCTGCTCAGGGCTGTTGGCGGTGTTGATGACCAGCGCCGCCTTGACTCTCCATAGCCCCGCGCTCTTTCCGCCGGAACCCAGCTCGTAGACCACGCCGTCCCTCAGCACCCGGTCCACCCAACCCTTCAACATGGCTGGCACGTGAAAGAACCAGACCGGGTGCACCAGCACCAGCGCGTCAGCGGCCAGCACCTCCCGCGCGTACCGCGCCGTGAGCTCATCCGCGAACTGAGTTGTGCCCACTTCGGCAGCGGCCATGCGGGGGTCGAAGCCGTCCGCATATAGGTCGTGGACCGTCACGGTGGCGCTCAGCGCAGCGGCCGCCCGCGCGACCTCCTGTGCCAGCGCCAGAGTGAAACTCGCGCTGTCCGGGTGCGCGGCCACCACCACCACGTTCGGCACGGTCGTTACCCGCCCGCGCCATCCGCCGTGCCGGAGCCGTCTTCAGCCGCCCCCGCAACACCGCCCGCAGGCGTGACCGTCGCGCCGGCCCCGGCAGCCCCAGCGGCACTGTTCTCGTAGTACCGCCCGCCGCTCGCCGCCAGCGCCAGCAGCGACTCAGGCGGCGAGAAGCGCGCACCGTGCCTCTGCTCGAGCTGCCGCAGGCGGGCCACGAAGTTAGCGGCGCCCAATTGGTCCACAAGGAAAAACGGCCCGCCCCGGAAGGGCGGGAAACCGAAGCCGAACACCGCGCCGAGGTCGCCAGCGGCGGGGCTCCTGAGGATGCCCTCCTCCAGACACAGGATCGCTTCGCGCACGATGGTGAACGCCAGGCGCTCCGCCAGCTCTTGACCGCTCTCCACCGCCGCGCTGGGCGCGGCGGGGAAGCCCGCCAGCCGCACCGCTTCCGGGTCGATCTCCTGCTTGCGTTTGCCGTCCTCGTAACGGTAGAAGCCCTTGCCCGACTTGCGCCCCAGGTAACCCGCGGCGGCCAGGGCGGCGCTGGCTGGATCGGGTTCCAAGCCGCGCGCCCGCAGCGCCTCCGCCAGCACGTCCTGGATCTTGGCGCCCACATCAATACCCACGTCGTCCGTCATGGCCAGCGGTCCCAGCGGGAAGCCGTACTTCACCACCGCGCGCTCGAGCCCGAGCGGGTCGGCGCCCTCGCGCAGGGCCCTAAGGGCCTCTCCAACGTAAACACCGAGAGCGCGGGTGGTGTAGAAACCAGGACCGTCCCCCACCACGATGACCGTCTTACCCTGCCGTAGACCAAGGGCGTACGCGGTGCCCAGCGCCCAGTCGGCGCTGCGGTCCGTTGCCACGATCTCGAGGAGCGGCATCTTGGGCACGGGCGAGAAGTAGTGCATGCCTACGATCGCCTCTGGGCGTTTGGCGTCCCTGGCGATCTCGGCTATGGGTATGGCGGAAGTGTTGGTGGCGAAGAGATGCTCAGCACCGGTCACCGCCTCTACCTGCGCCACCATCTCGCGCTTGAGGTCGGGTAGTTCCAGCACCGCCTCTATGGTCACGTCCGCGGCGGCTAACGGCTCGTAGCTGCCCACGGCGCGCACGCGCTCCACGATCTGGTCGCGCTCGAACGCCGTGCGGCCCTTGCCCACCCGGCCGCTGACGCCCTTGTACACCGCATGCTTGCCCTTCAGCGCTAGCTCCAGGTCGCGGTCCTTCAGGTACACGTCAAGGCCGTTCGCAGCGCTCACCTCAGCTATACCGGAGCCCATGAGACCCGCGCCCAGCACGCCCACGGTCTTCACCGGCTTGGCGGCCCCGTGCCACGGGTTCTTCTTGGCCGCCGTCTGGGTGAAGAACAGGTGGATGAGCGCCCGCGCCTCGGGCGTGAACAGCAGCTCGCTGAAACGCTTGGCGCTGAGGTTCAGGCCCGCGTCGCGCCCCTGCCGGGCCCAGGTGTTAACCACCTCGAGGATCGCGCCCGGCGCGGGGTAGTTACCGTGAGTGCGTTTGGCTACCTCCTTGCCCGCCTTATCCAGCACGAGCGAGCGCACGGGCGTCTTCTCGAAGAGCGTCGCCCTCAAGTCGCGCTTCGGCTTCCGCACCTTCAGGTCCCCGGAGGCGAGGCGCCTGGCAGCCTCCACCGCCGCCTCTAGCAGCCCCTCACGGTGATGAACCGCGTGCACCAGGCCAGCCTTGCGCGCCGGTTTGGCGAACAGGTTACGGCCGGTCAGCATCATGTCGAGCGCACGCTCCATGCCTACGCGCTCCGGCAGGCGCACCGTGCCGCCCAGGCCCGGCAGCAGCCCCAGCTGCACCTCCGGTAACCCGAAGCGCGTCTTGGGGTCCGAGCTGGCCAGCACGTAACGCGCCGCCAGCGCCAGCTCCGTGCCACCGCCCATGCAGGCGCCGTCCACCGCCACAACCAGCGGCTTGCGCCACGTCTCTATGCGGGCCAGCAGCGCGTTGCCTTCGTGGATGGCGGCCTCCACCTCGGCGGGGCTGCCGTAGTGGAGGAACGACGACACGTCCGCGCCCGCCAGGAACGTACCCGGCTTGGCGTTAGCCAGCACCGCGCCGACCACGCCCGGGTCGGCGTCCAGCTCGTCGATGGCGCCGGCCAGCGCCCGTAGGAAGTCGTAGGTGAGGAGCGCCACGCTGCGCTCCGGTTGGTCTATCCATAACAGCGCCACGTCGCCGCGGCGCTCGACCCTAAGGCCGCTGTTACCGTTCTGCGTCACTGTTCCGCCCTCCCCGCCCCGTTCGTGGTTCCAAGAACGCCTTGCGCCGTCATGCGTCCACCCTCTCGAGCAGCATGGCGTGCCCCTGCCCGCCCGCCGCGCAGGCGGTAACGAGCGCGAAACGGCCGTCCTCGGCGTGCAGGCGGTGCGCCGCTGTGGTCACCAGGCGCGCGCCGGTGGCGCCGAACGGGTGCCCCAGCGAGATGGAACCGCCCCACGGGTTCACGCGCTCCATGTCGACCTGCCCGAACGCGCCGCTGGCGCCAAGCTGCTTGCGGCCGAACTCGTCCGACGCCCAGGCCGCCAGCACGGCCAGCACCTGCCCGGCGAACGCTTCGTGGATCTCGATCACATCGACGTCGTTCAGCGAGAGTCCGTTGCGGGAGAGGAGCCGCGGCGCGGCGTACGCCGGCCCTAGCAGAAGCTCGTCGCCCGGGTCCTGCGCCACGAAGTTGAAGTCCACTATGCGCGCGAGCGGCCGCCGGCCCTGCAGCGTGGCCTCCTCCTCGGCCATGAGCACCACCGCGGCCGCCCCGTCGGTGAGGGGGCTGGCGTTACCGGCCGTGACGGTACCGAACGGTTTCACGAAGGCGGGCTTCAGGCGCGCCAGCTGCTCCATGCTGGTATCGGCGCGCACACCGTTATCGGCGCCAACCACGGCGCCCTTGGGCGGCACGGTCACGCTCATGAGCTCCGCCGCGAAGTGGCCGTTAGCCTGCGCTGCGGCGGCGCCCTGGTGCGAACGCAGTGCGTACGCGTCCTGTTCCTCGCGGCTGACGCCGAAACGGGCGGCCAGACGATCCGCGCTCTGGCCCATGGACTCGCCGGTGGTGAACTCGGCTATGGCGGGCGCCTGCGGTAGCAACTGGCGCGGTTTGAGGCCCTTGAAGAACGGCCCCCAGTCCTTCAGGCCGCGGTAACGGCGACTGTCGAAGAGGCGCCTGCGCACGTCGCGGTCGAAGCCCACCGGCACGTCACCCAGCATCTCTACCCCGCCTGCCAGAGCCGTGTCGGCGTGGCCGGTGGCTATGGCCAGCGCAGCGTCAGCTATGGCGCGGTTGGCCGAGATGCACGCCACGGTCACCGTGTGCGCCGGCACCCCGTCCGGCACGCCGGCGGCCAGCGCGGCGTCGCGGGCCACGTTGCTGGTGGCCACGTTCTGGATGACGCTGCCGAGGACCACTTGGTCCACCCCGGCGCCCGCCACCTGGGCCCTCTGCAGCACGCCGGCTAACACCATGCGCGCCAGGTCGTACGAGACCAGCGACCGGTAGTCGGTGCCGGCCTTGCTGAACGGTATGCGCCCGCCGGCCACGACCACCACCGAGCGCCCAGCGCGCTCCCGCAGGCGTGCCCCGCCAGACGCGGCGTTATTTGTACCGAGTTCAACCATAATGAGGCGAGTGTACTACCCGGCGCGAGCGTGCTCATCGCACTTGAGAGCCTTCCGGGACTCCCAGCCATCAAGTCGCCGCTACTTCACCATGCGCAACAGCCGGTCCAGCTCCGCGTCGCTCTCGGGGCGCGCACCCATGCGCCCCACCACCCAGCCCGCCAACCGGTTGGCGCCCGCCGCCGCGACCTCGGGCGTGCTGCCGCGCAACCAGGCGGCCAGGAACGCGCCCGCGTAAGCGTCGCCCGCGCCGGTGGCGTCCACCACGCGCTTGGCGGCGGTCGGGAAGTGCCGCCCCGCGCCGTGGTGGTACAGGTACGCCCCCTCGTCGTCGAGTTTCAGCATGACCATGGCGCCCGGGTAGACCTTGGCCAGGCGCGCCGCTATGGCGTGCGGGTCCTTCTTGCCGCTCAGGATCTCGCCCTCCTCCAGGTTCGGGAAGAGCACGTTCACGCCCAGGTCGGCGGTCATGCCCACGAATGCGTCCACGCCCATCTCGTCGATCATCTGGAACGAGCCCGGGTCCAGGGAGAGGGTCCCGCCGCCGCCAACGACTAGCCGCGCGGCTTCGCGCACGGCCGCGCGCGGCGGGTCCGTGAAGAACGACCACGCGCTGAGGTGCAGGTGGCGCGCCCGGGTGAGCACGTCCCTGGGCAGGTCCTCCGGCAGCAGGTAGTGGTCAGCTCCCTTGCCCGACACCATGGAGCGCTCCCCAGAGTGGTCTATCCACACGGCCACCGCACCCGTGCGGTGCTCGTCTGTGAACGACCAGTGCGCCGTCACGCCCTCGGCGGTCATCTCGTCCTGGGCCAGGTCGCCGAAACTGTCGCGCCCTAGCTTGCCCACGAAAGTGGTGGGCAGGCCGCAGCGGCTGGCCCACACGGCTACGTTAGCGGCGCTGCCGCCGGGTTCCAACTCCACGTCGCCGTACAGGTCGCCGCCCTGCAGCAGCTCCGACCGGGTGCGGATCAGCACGTCCCAGGCGTAATCGCCCACTACCACTAGCGGGGTTTCGGCCCGGTCACTCACAGTAGCTCGAGGTCGCTCTGCAGTTCCGTTGTGGCCAGCGGGCCGTCGTCACCCACGTAGAGGTTGATCTCGCTGCGCACGCCGAAGTCAGGGAAGTAGGCGCCCGGCTCGATGGTCAGCCCCAAGCCCGGCATGAGCAGGCGCGTGTCGGCCGTCTCGAAATCGTCTAGGTGCGCGGCGGAGCCGTGCGTGGTGCGTACGCCCAGGCTGTGGCCCGTGCGGTGCGTGAAGGCGTCACCCAGACCCGCGTTTACCAGCACGGCGCGGGCGGCGCGGTCGACCTCGGCGCCGGTCGGCCATCGGTCCTCGGCGTAGGCGGCGGCAATGGCCCGGAACGCCACGTCGCGGGCTTCCTTCACGGCCTCCCACACCTCCAGCAGACGCGCGCTGGGTTCGCCCTGAACGCCCATCCACGTCACGTCGGCGTAAGGCGCCTGCGGCGAGTCGACCTTGGCCCACAGGTCTATGAGCACCACGTCGCCGGGCTGCAGGGTGGCGTCGCGCACGCCCTTCAGCGGGTGGTAGTGCGGGTCGCCCGCGTGGGCGCCGAAGCTAACGTTCGGGGAGCTACCAGTGACCAGACCTGCCTCCGCGAACTTGGCTTCGATGAGTTCCTGCACCTCGACCTCGGTCACGGGCTGCCCAGCCCGGCTCCGCTCGGCCAGGAACGCGAACGCCGCATCTTTAGCGTAGATGACCCCGTCCGCAGCCGTCAGGTGGTCATCTAGTTGCTGTTGACTCCACAACTCCAGCACCTGCGCCACGTCGCCAGACGAAACTACCTCCACGCCGGTGGCGCGCACCCGCTCGATGGTGCCGGCGTCCACCGTGCCGATGTAAGGGTTATCGCCGCCGGGCGAGTACTCCATGGCTACTCGCGCCAGGCCGCCGACCATGCTGCGCAACGTGGCGTCGAAGTCCTCGCGGCTGGCGTAACTGACCACGTTCACGGGCAGGTCGTCGCGCAGAGAACCGCGCTCGATGGAGTGCACCGCCAGGGTGGGGCGCCCATCGGCAGGGATGAAGAGCAGCACGCGGCGGCTGGCCGTGTTGCCCTCCATGAGCGGCCGGATGAGGGACTGCGCGCCGGGGTTGCTGCGGCGGAAGTCGTA
>JBBAFX010000087.1:0-8942 GCA_041655195.1 Trueperaceae bacterium | reverse complement strand
TGCTGGGCGACGGCCTACGCTACGTGCTCGACCCGCGCGACAGGGCCTAAACGACCTCGCCCCCGTTTACGTGGATGTTCTGGCCGGTGACGTAACTCGAGTCATCACACGCCAGGTACACGTAGGCGGGGGCTAGCTCTTCGGGTTGGCCTACGCGGCCCATGGGCTGGTCGCTGCCGAACACGGCCACCTTCTCCGCGTCGAAGCTGGCTGGGATGAGCGGCGTCCAGATGGGCCCGGGCGCCACGGCGTTCACGCGGATGCCCTTGTCGGCGAGGTTCATGGCCAGCGAACGCGTGAAGGCCACGACGGCGCCCTTGGTGGACGCGTAATCCATTAGGGTCGGGTTGCCGCGGAACGCCGTGATGGACGAGGTGTTGATGATGCTGGCGCCCTTCTTCATGTGGTCCAGCGCCGCCTTGGTCACGTAGAAGAGCGGGAAGACGTTCGTGCGGAAGGTGCGCTCCATCTGCTCGTCGCTTATGTCCTGCAGGCGATGCGCCACGTGCTGCTCGGCGGCGTTGTTGACGAGGACGTCGAGCCCACCGAGCTCCTTCACCGCTTTCTTAACGGCCGAGCGGCAGAACTCCGCGTCGCCGAGGTCGCCTGCGATGCGCACGCAGCGCTGGCCCTCGGCTTCCACCGCCTCGGCGGTCACTTGGGCGTCCTCCGACTCCTCCAGGTAGATGATGGCCACGTCAGCGCCTTCCTTGGCGAAGTGCACCGCCACCGCGCGCCCGATGCCGCTATCGCCGCCCGTTATGAGGGCCTTCTTGCCCTTCAGCTTGCCGCCCGCCTTGTAGTTGCGCCCCTCGTACTTAGGCGGCGGGTCCATCTTCGCCTCGCGGCCCGGCTGGCGGGCTTGCTCCTGCGGTGGTTGCTGCTTCTGCTCCTTCTTAGTGGGCATCGGTGGCCTCCTTAGGGTTCACGTTAGTGAGGTTACGGCCCGTTTGCGTGTGATGGGTGCGGGGAAGGTGCGGGCGCAATCTCAATGGCTCCATTTTTGGAGTATACTTAGCCTATAGAAGGAGATTCGTATGAATGGCGCCACGTTCACACCCACCCGCACGGCCCCGCCCGTGTTGGGCACACGTCCACTGGGTCTAGAAGCCGTGAGCGAGTTCGAGTTGGCCGAGCGCATCAACGTCGGGCTGCCCAGTACGATCGTCCACGCCCTAGCGCAACGATTAGGTCGCCCCAGTAAGTACGTTCTGGGCATCGCCGACATTCCTGAGAGCACCTTCCATAACCATCAGAAGAACCGCAAGCCGCTCTCGCCTGAAGCGTCCAGCCGCGTGTACCAGATCGCCCGCGCCGTAGAGGCGGCCGAGGCGTACTTCGACGGCGACAGAGTGGCCGCGCAACGCTGGCTCACTCACCCTAAGGTCGCCCTAGGCGGAGCCTCCCCCTTGGAGTTCGCGCGCACCCCACAGGGCAGCGATTACGTCATCAAACTCCTGACCCGCATGGCGCACGGGGTCATCAGCTGAGCCGAACAACGTTCAGGATTAGCAAAGCGCAGTTCCGGGACTCCACCATGTCCGGAGTCGGCGCATACATCGCTGGCGGACGCTGGAACTCACCAGCCAGGTACGCGGTCTATACGAGCGGCAATCTTAGCCTCGCCATGCTTGAGATGCTCGTGCACATCGATGACGCCGAGACGTTCCGGGCGACACCGCACGTTTACCACTCCGTTAGTTTCCCTGAAAGCGCCGTCGCTACCCTCCAGCAAAGCGACCTGCCCGTGGGGTGGGATTCACGGCCCGAATCGGCCGCCTCCCAAGTAGTTGGCGATGAGTGGCTCGACAGTCTCGTCAGGCCCGTGCTGGCGGTCCCAAGCGTCATCGTGCCGGCCGAGCTCCGCCTCGATCCCGCTTACCTTACGTACGTGATCAACCCCCTGCACCCTGACTTCCCGACCCTCATAGCCATCGGACTCGTGCACGATCTCATGTGGGACGTGCGCTTGACACGCACGCCCTAGCCGCCTATCCTGATTTCACCCTTAGATACTCAGGGTGAGTATTAGAGGGTAAGGAAGGAGCTAACCGTGCCACGTCTTCCCCACCGTCAATCACAGATCCTAGGGGCCCTGCAGGACGCTTACGAGCGTACCGGCACGCTGCCCGAGCTAACGGCGTTGGCGCGCAGCTTCGAAATCACTTACCCCACGCTCCGCGAGCACCTCCGGGCGCTCGAGGCCAAGGGTAAGCTCACGGTCAAAACGCGCGGACCGGGCCGCAGCCCGGTCATAACCCTCCACGGCGGCAGCTACGGCGTGCCGCTCTTCGGTGAAATCGCGGCGGGCCTCCCCGTGGGCGCCTACCCCAACCCCGAGGGGCACTTGGCGCTGCGTGGGCGCCCCGACCAGTTCGCCCTGCGCGTACGCGGCGATTCCATGGCCGACCGCATCGAGGACGGCGACGTGGTGTTGCTCCACCGCTCCGAACCGCAACGCTCCGGCGAGATCTGCGCCGTGCGTGTCGGCGAGGACGAGTCCACCCTCAAGTACCTCGACTGGCTGCCCGGCAACTCCCGCCCGCGCCAGTACCGCCTGCGGCCTCATAACGAAGCCTTCCCCACCCTCGCCGTACCGGCCGAGGAGTTGCATATAGACGGCGTCTTCCGCGGCTTGCTCCGCGGCGACGTGGTCCAGGAACTCTTACTGGAAGGGGGTGAGTAGCCCGGGGTAACGAGGCGCTTCCGGCCTACCTCCACTCACTAAAAACAAGCCAGAAGAAAAGCGAGAAGAACACACCCACCGCCGCCAAGCAGAAGAATGCGTCCTTCTCGAAGCCCCGAAAGAGGCCCGCCTAAGCGGACCTACCCAGGTACACGGCATGCTACCACCGCGTCACAGACTTATAGAACCGGCCCACCGGCCGGTGCACACCACCAGCCCTGCGGCCACCCCTGGCGCGCAGCTGCGCCGCCCCGCCCGGCCGGGCCGCCCGCCCGTCATGCGCCCCCCGCTGCCCGTACGCACGCTCGCGCTGGCTAACTGGCAGGCCTACTTCGCCAGCAGGGAGGCCGCGTCATGATCGCCGCCCTCAACTTCTCCCCCTTCCCGCTCTACCTGGCGGAACGCTCCGAGCCGCACCGCAAGCGCGTGCCGCTCGTGGTGGCCGAGGAGCAGCGCGTACTGCACGCCAACTCGCACGCCAGGCGCCACGGGGTGGTGCCGGGCATGCGCCTCGAAGGCGCGCGCATGCGCGTCAGCAACCTCGAGGTAGCCGAGTACACCGAGCCCGACCTCCAGCACGCCTGGAGCACCATCCTGCAAGAACTCAGCGAGTACACCCCCTGGCTGGAGGCCAGTGGGCGCGGCCGCGTGTTCGCGAAGATCGACTTAGACGAGGCGCACGAGCTGGCACGCCATTACGACGTGCCAGTGGGTGTAGCCCACGACCTGGAAACAGCCGAGCTGGCCGCCGTAACGGCGCGCCCCGGCTGCCCGCGCCAGGTCTCCACGCTCGAAGCCAACGCCTTCATCGACCGGCTGCCTCTTCACTTCCTGAAGGGTATCGGCCTGTCGGACCCCAACTACATCCGCCTGCAGTGGCTGGGCCTCGCCAGTGCTGGCGACCTGGCGCGCTGGGGCGCCCCCCAGATCCGCGCTTACCTGGGCTCGGAAGGCGCCGCGCTCCTGCCCTACCTGCAGGGACCGCGCCGCGCCGACCTGCGGCCCTACCACCAGCCCGAAACGGTGCGCCGCTCGCTCACCTTCACCGAGCCCGTGCTTGAACCGCACGAGGTCATGAACGCGCTGGACCGCCTCTCCTCCGAACTCGAGAAGGCGCTGGAAGGCCGCGTGGCGCAGCGCCTCACGCTCACCGCCACCACCCCAGGCGGCAAGCAGCGCGCCAGCCGCCTGGCCAAGCGGCCGCTGCAAGGGGCGCGGCACATACGGCAGCAGGCACTCTTCGCACTGGAAGATAGCCGGGCGCAGGGGCGCCCCATCGAACGCCTCACGCTCGAGCTGGCCTCCCCCACACGCATCGGGCAACAGGAGAGCCTCTGGCCGCAGCGCGAACGCCGGCAGCAGGCCTTGCGCGCCACCCTCGAGCGCTTCCCCGCCGCGCAGCGGCGGCTGGTCTGGCGCGACCCGTACGCGCAAGCCGCCGACCTAGCCTGGAAGTGGGAAGGTTACGTGGATCAGGGCGGCGCGTACGCCACGGCCGACGTGGCGCAGCGCGGCAACGCCGTCCCGCTCAGCAAGCAGGGCACGGCCACACACAACACAGCCGCTAACACCAGCGCGCCTCCCGCCGTAACCGCAGCGGCGGTGCCTCTATTCGACCCTGAGGCGTTAGCCGGGCCCGCTAACTACCCGCCACAACTAACTCCCTCCACCACCGAGCGCAATCGGCAATCCGAAGCCGCAGGTTCGGGAATCCTGTTCGGCGGGCTGCAGTGAAAGCAACGAACTCGCTATGAACCGAGCATCCAAAAAACTGGCCTTATGGGAAAGCCACATTTTCATATTCCTGGCCTGCCTTCACGGCCAGCTAGATAACCAGTGAAGCTCAGGGCTCTATCCGGCCCCGCCCCCAGCCGCCTTGGCGAGGGTACGCATATCGCTCCCGCTCGGCTCCTGGAACAACCTGAGGCCGAACTCCGGCAATATGGCGATGAGGTGATCGAACACGTCCGCCTGCACGCCCTCGTAGATAACCCAACGCACGTCGTTCACGAACACGTAGATCTCGAGCGGTAGGCCGCGCGGACCCGGCTGCAGGTGCCGCACCAGGAAGGTCATGTCCTGAGCGATCTGAGGGTGCGCCCGCAAGTAACGCGTAACGTACGCGCGGAACGTACCGATGTTAGTGAGGCGCCGCGAGTTGACTACGTCCTCCTGAGCCTCCGGGTGCTCCTCGATCCAGGCACTGATATCGGCGCGCTTCTCCTCGAAGTAGGGCTCCAGAACCGCGAAGCGGCTTAGGCGCTCCACGTCGCTCTCGTCCAAGAAGCGCACCGTAGACATATCGATATCCAGGCTGCGCTTGATGCGCCGACCGCCTGAAGCCTGCATGCCGCGCCAGTTCTTGAACGACTTCCCCAGGAAGTTATGCGTGGGGATGATCGTCATCGTCTTATCCCAGTTCTGCACCGTGACGGTGTTCAAGGCGATCTCGACCACGTCGCCGTCGGCGTTCATGTCCGGCATCTCGATCCAGTCGCCGATGCGGATAAGGTCGTTGTTCGTGAGTTGAATGCCCGCCACAAGACTGAGGATGGTGTTCTGGAAGATGAGCAGCAGCACCGCGGAGGCGGCGCCGATACCCGTGAGCAGCACCAGCGGGTCGCGGTTCAGCAGCATAGCTATGGCGACCACGCCCGTCAGGAAGTACACGGCCAGCGCCACCACCTGCAGGTACCCCTTGATGGGCCGCTCCACAGCCTGCGGGGAGCGCGCGTACACGTCCCCGAAGGTGTTGATGAGGGCCACAAGCGCCCGCGCGATGGCGATGACCACCAGCACGGCGATGACCCGCTGCAACGCCAGCGCGATACCCTCAGGCAACGCCGGCAGGTACGGCAAACCAGCGCGGATGATGAGCAGCGGCACGAAATGCGAGAGCTTGTAGAAGAAACGGCGCTGCTTGAGAGCGTCGTCCCAGACGTTAGCGGTTCGCACCGTGAGGCGGTTAAGCGCCGCGATGAGCACCCGCCGGGTTATGACGAACGCCAGGTAGGCAATAACCGCGAGCACCGCGGCTACGACCAGCGTGGAGAGGAGCGGCTGGTTCGTGGCCCACTCCTGCAGTGCGCTACCCACGTAACCCGGTAGCGGGGTCGGGTTCAGTAACTCGTCCATACGTAAGAGACCATAACGCGGCCGCGTCAACACCCGGCAAGGGCGCGACTCCCGCTAACATTGAGGCAACATGCGAGCACCCCTCCCCTACTATCGACGTCGCCTTCTGGCCCTCATCGTTGCCCTCGCCACCCTCCCGGTCCTGGCCGGCGCGCACGCGCAGTCGCCCACCTTCGGGGTGGCCGTCATCCCCTTCACCGGCGGTTGGCCGCACGGCATGCTCACGCTCAGCGTGCCCTTCTACACCTTCGAGAGCAACGAGGGGCCCGTCGTGTTCGCTGGTCGCCTTGACGTGAGCGCGCCAGTGAACCTCTCAGCCCTGCCCCGCATTGGCCTGAGCAGCACGGGAATGTTCACCAGCCACGACATGTTCCAGCCGTTCTTCGGCGTGGGGGCGGCGCTCGGTTGGGCGGGACCTAGCGAAGCCCAGTACGTGTACGTGACACCAACCCTACTAGCCGGCCTGCGCGTGCCCCTACCGGGCGCGTGGTCCGTGAGGCTGGACGCCATAGTGGGGCCACTGGCGGGCGTGTACTCGGTTGGCATCGGCGTGGATATCGCGCTGTGGTGAAGCCGCCGCCAGCGAGTGCCGTAAAGCTACTGGTGGAGCGGCCGCGGCTCTAGAGACCGAAACCGCCCACGGGCTCCGTCTCGAACCGCTCACCGAAACCGGCTATCAGCGGTCGTGCGCGGCCAATGGTGTCCTGCACGGCAGGTAGTTGCAGCGAGCCCTGGTGCAGTTCTCGGCTCACCCACACCTCTGTTACCCACAGCGCGTTAAGGTCGGCTGGGTCTCTGGCGATGACGTAACTCAGGCAGCCCGGCATCTTGCCCATGCCGCCCAACATGATCTGCAGCAACTCCTCACGGGCGCCCTCTACCGAGAGCATCTTGCCTATCAGTCCGTACATGGTGGCCTCCATCTTACGATTAGGTCCGCCGTGACCACGCGAACCGCTGGGCTAGAGTAAAGGTTCCATGGCACGCGGCCGCGCAGCGTTGGGGGAGGTCCTGGCCAACAGAGACTTCCGCATACTGTGGTCGGGGGTGGTCACGTCGCAGATCGGCGACTGGCTGCACCTCACCGCGCTGGGCTGGTACGTCCTTGAGCTCGGGGGTAACGCGGCATCGGTAGCGAACATCATGGCCGCCGGGCTCCTCCCCCAGTTGCTTCTCACGCTGATCGGCGGGGTGGCAGCGGACCGCTGGCCCAAGCGGCAGGTCCTGCTCGCGATAGGCGCCACCCAGCTTGTCGTTTCAGCGGCGTTCGCTGGCCTCGTAATCACGAGTTCGCTCAACGTAACGGGCCTGACTGTTTTCGCGTTCCTACTAGGTTGCCTGGCCGCGCTGTGGCAGCCGGTGTACCTGTCGTACATCCCCGAGTTGGTGCCGAGTGACCGTCTGGACACGGCTATGGGGCTGAGCTTGAGCGCGCTGCACACGGCGCGGACTGTGGGTCCGGCGCTGGCTGGAGTGCTGATCGGTCTCATAGGAACGCAGCCCATCTTCCTGCTCAACGCCGCCTCGTTCCTGGCTCCGGTACTAGTGCTGCTGCGTTTGACGAGAGACGGCGAGCCGCCTGAGCGCCGGGCCTCTCCACTAAAGCACGTGCGGCAGGGCTTCGCTGGTCTCTGCGAGGATCCTGTGCTCCTAGGCTTATGGCTCTCCGCCGTTGCCTTGTCGCTCCTCGCCTTGCCGTTCCTGGCTCTGGTTCCGGTCTACGCGCAGGACGTCTTCCTCCGGGGCCCTGGCGCGCTTGGCCTACTCATGAGCGCTATTGGGGTCGGCCAGCTTGTCGGCGCTGCCATAATCTCGCTTGGCTTCGTAGAAAGCGTTAACCGGAGCGGCCTGTTCCAACTCACCGGCTACCTGTTGATGGGCGTGCTGCTTACCCTGTTCGCCCGCGCGCCGAGCGTAGCCTTCGCGGCTGCGCTGCTCTTCGGATTCAACCTCCTTCACGGCCTGCTATCGCCCCGTGTGAACGCCATCGTGCAGCGCCGTATGGGCGCGCGGGACCGAGGGACGGGCCAGGCGCTGTTCCTCTTGGTCTTCGGACTCGTGCCGTTAGGCCAGGTGGCGCTGGGCGCGCTGGCGGTGCGGGCAGGCGTGGTTCCGGCCACTACGGCGTTCGGAGTCGTTTTCACGCTCGTGATCGCGCTGCTAATAGCCGTTGCCGGGCCGTTACGACGCTACAACGTGCCGGACGCTGAGCGGCCAGCGGCGGCGAGTGCAGGGCTAAGCGCCCCCGAGGCGCCCGCCAACGACGACTAACAACGGCGCTACCTACCCCTCGTATATCCTTGGAGCGCAGTCAACCGGTGAAACAGAGAAAGGCTGTTGTAGATGGCCACCAGCGACAAGCGACCACCCAGGTTCATGCGGCGCCACTTGGCTGTGGTGCACCCGCAGCAACACGCGCTGCTAGTGCACCGCGGTGAAGATGGCGCCCTGCGATTGCCGTTCCTCGACGAGCCTAGCGGCGACCCACGCCAAGTGGGAGGGATCGCTGAGCACCTGGGGCCGGACCTGCCCTTAGCTTCCCTCGGCGAGCTAGCGTTCGTCTGGTTCGGGCCTGACCAGCGCGCCGACCATATAGACGCCGAGTACCTGATACTCTGCGAGCCCGTCGGCGCGCCCGCCGACGAGGTGCTCGCCCGTTACGAGTGGGTGAGTGACGCCGAGCAGATAGACCTGCACGCTGAGCCAGCCGAGGCGCTCAAGGAACTGGTCGACTGGCTAGCGGTGCGCGCAGCGGATTCGCCCCTTAACCTTCTGCCGCCCCACTGCCTGCCGGGCGCAACGGCGGCGCTAGCTGACGCCGTGGCCTCCGCCATACCGACGTACTCCGGGGCAAACCAGTTCGGCGGCGTGTGCCCTGAACGCGGGCTCAAGCAGCTGCAGGCATGGGTGCTCTCCAACGTCTGGTTGAGCGAAGACATGGTGGTTAAGGCCACGACCCCGCTATGGCCGCAGGAGCCGGCCGTGACCGCGTTACTGCACGACATCGCTCCTCACACGGTGCCGGAGGTACTGGCGCTGGGCGCCATCTCGGTGCCGGGTAGCGCACGCGCATCGTCCTGGATGGCCACGAAGCGGTACCCGGTCCTGGAGCCTGAACCCA
>JBBAFX010000086.1:0-9044 GCA_041655195.1 Trueperaceae bacterium | reverse complement strand
CATGGGCGAGGCATTTCTGGCGCTAGCGTCACCGACTCGGTACACTACGCGGGTACGCCTGCTGGCGTTCCGGAAAGTGAAGGGGGCAGCCGACATGTGTGCGCGGAACCGACATCTGAAGCGACTTGCCGACGAGAGCTTCGACCTGCTCGTCATCGGTGGCGGCGCCACCGGCAGCGGTATCGCGCTTGACGCCGCGTCGCGCGGCCTCAAGGTGGCGCTCGTGGAGCGTTTCGATTTCGGATCAGGTACCAGCAGCCGCAGCACCAAGCTCGTGCACGGCGGCGTGCGTTATCTCGAGCAAGCCGTACGTCACGCGGACCGTTCTCAGTTCCACCTCGTGCGCGAAGCCCTCAAGGAGCGCGCCACGCTGCTAGCCAACGCCCGGCACCTGGCGCACCCCCTACCGCTCCTCACCCCCATCTACGGGGCGCTGGAGCTGCCTTACTTCTACACGGGCCTCAAGCTGTACGACATGCTGGCGGGCCGCGCCAACCTGAAACCCAGCCGCCTCATCAACCGCGAACAGGCCACGCAGCGCTTCCCCATGCTGCGTAAGGAGGGCCTGCGCGGCGCGGTGGAGTACCACGACGGACAGTTCGACGACGCCCGCATGAACGTGGCGCTGGTGCTAACGGCGGAGGAGCAGGGCGCGGCGGTGGTGAACTACGCGTCGGTCGAGGAACTGATCAAGGCTGACGGCCGCGTGCAGGGCGCCGTCGTGCGCGACGAACTCGCCGCCGACGGCAGCGGCCAGGAACTGTACGAGGTCCGCGCCACCGTCGTGCTGAACGCCACCGGACCGTTCGTAGACGCGGTGCGGCACCTCGACGACCCGGCAGCGCCGGAGATACTGAAGACGAGCTCCGGCATTCACATCGTGCTACCAGCGCACTTCAGTCCGCCAGACACGGGCCTCCTCATACCCCGCACGGAGGACGGCCGCGTGCTGTTCCTGCTGCCGTGGCTGGGCCACACGCTGGTGGGCACTACCGACAACGAGGCGCCCCTGGAGGCCGACCCGCAGGCCTCAGCCGCGGACGTGAGCTACATACTGCGGCACGTGCGCCAGTACTTCGACCTACCCGTGGAGGAATCCGACGTGCTCTCCGCCTGGTCGGGCCTGCGGCCCCTCGTGCAGCCCGAAGCGGTGGCCGAGAGCGGCGCTGCGGGCCAGGGCGGTAACGGCGCCCCTACCAGCACAGCGCGCCTCTCGCGCGATCACACGGTGCTGGTCAGCGAGTCTGGCCTCGTAACCGTTACGGGCGGCAAGTGGACCACCTACCGCAAGATGGCCGAGGACGCCGTCAACGTGGCCATTCAGCAGGGCGACCTGCAGCCCCGCACCCCGTGCCTCACGGCCGAACTGCCGCTGGTGGGCTCGGCCGGCTTCAAAGAGGGCGGCGAGCATGACCTGGCGCGCGAGTTCGGGCTCGAGCCCGACGTGGCGCACCACCTGCACTACGCCTACGGCGACCGCGCGCCCGCAGTGGCGCGGCTAGCTCAGGGCGGTCTGGGCGCGCGCCTAGCGGAGGGCATGCCTTACCTAGAGGCCGAGGTGCTCTACGCGCGCCGTGCGGAGCTGGCGCGAACCGCCGACGACGTGCTCGAGCGCCGCACCCGCATAGCTTTCCTCGACCGCCTGGCGGCTGAAGCCGCGCGCGAGCGGGTGGAGGAACTGCTGAAGAGCCCGGCTTAGGCCAACCCACGCTCCGCAACAAGCAAGGGACCCGGCGCGCGCCACGCCGGGTCCCGTAACGTTTGGACTAACTCCGGGCCCGGCTTGCGGGCCCGCCTGGGTCAGTTACTGGATGGCCTCGTAGATGCTGGGGTCCACCGCTTCGTCCCAGGTGTAGGCGTTCTCGATGAGGCCCACTTCCACGAGCAGGTTCACGGAGCGTTCGAACGCTTCGCGGTCCAGCGCGCCCACCGCGGTGTCGGGACTGGGCTTCACGAGCTTAGCCACCTCGGCCATCTGCCACGTCTGGTGAATGAGGGGGCTCTGGCGGCTACCGGAACCGGCGCACGTGTCACCGCAGTGCGCTAGCACGATATCCACAGCCTCCGCCTGGTTCGCTACGGCGTACTCCCAGCCGCGGATGCTGGCGCGCAGGAAGCGCTGCGCTACCTCGGCGCCGGAGAGGCCCGAGCCCTTGAAGTTGTCGGTGGCCAGGGTGGCGGGTGTAGCGAAGATGGAGTCCTCGAGCAGGTCGGCGCCGATAACGGCGGGGTCCAGCACGTTCAGGACGTCCAGCTCGTAGCCGAGACCGATGATCTGGTCGAGCTCGTTGTAGGTCATGGCGCTGGCCACGTCCACCTCGTTGGGGAACACGAGCGAGGGGTCGAAGGCGTACACCACAGCGTCAACGTCAGGGTTGGTTTCGGTGGGGTCCAGGTTGGAGGTCAGACCGGCGGCGGCGAACACGGCCTCGGCGGCAAACTCGTTACCGAACGCCCACACACCTACCTTGCGGCCGGCCATGTCAGCCATCTCCTCGATGCCGGAGGTCTTCAGAGCCACCAGGCGGTACCCGGAGGTTTGGTAGACCTGCGCGATGTTCACGACCTCGAGGCCCTGATCGCGCTGCGTGAGGATGTTGGCCACCCAGTCGGTGCCGAAGTCGGCGTTACCGGACGCCACGGCCACGGTGGGGTTCACGTTACCGCCGTCCAGCACGGTAACAACGAGGCCCTCCTCGGCGTAGAAGCCCTTGTCCTGCGCCACGAAGTAACCGGCGAACTGGGCCTGCGGGAACCACTTCGACTGGAAGTTGATGGGGATGAGCTCCTGAGCCATCCCGACCGGCAGGAACACGAGTAGCGAGAGTACGAGTAGTGCTCTTCTTTTCACGGTCTTCCTCCTGTACGCAACTTTCGTTTCGTTCTGCTTACGGCGCGCGGACAAGTGCGGGTGGCTACATGTCATGACCCCCTGTTGGACGGATGCCAGCCGGTGAGCAGGCGCTCCAGCAACGAGATGGCGGCATATAGCCCCATGGAGATAACGCTACTGACGAGGATGGCGGCGAACACCACGTCGAAAGCCCCGCGGTGCGCCGACAGGCTGATGCGTTGACCCAGGCCGTTGGGCGGTCCGGGGATGAGGAACTCGGCCACTATGACGCTGATGACGCCCACCACCAGCGCCACCTTCAGCGCCGTGAACAGGTACGGCAGAGCGTTCGGCAGCCTGAGGGCGAAGAACACCTTGAGGGGCCGGGCTGCGTAGGAGCGCAGCAGTTCCAGTTTGAGGGGATCGACCTTGGTGAGGCCCTGCACCGTGTTCAGCACCACCGGGAAGAAGGTCACTATGACCACCACGGCGGCTTTGGACTCCCAGTCCACGCCCAGCGCGCGGCCGAGCACGGGCGCGAGGCCCACGATGGGCACCGCCCCGAAGGCGGTGGCTAGCGGCAGGAAGCCGCGTTGCAGGAACGGGCTGAAGGCTATGGCGGCGCCCACCAGGAACCCGAAAGCCAGACCCACCGCGCCGCCGAACGCCACCTCGCGCACGAACGTGAGGTAAGCGTCGGCCATGAGCACCGACCACGACGACACCAGCGTGGCGCCGATGTCGGACACGCGGGGGAAGATGCCCTTGGGCACGCGGCTGCCAACCACCAGCCCCTCCCACGCCAGCAGCAGCAGGAACGCCACGGTGGCGGCGGGTAGAACGCTCTGCACGCGTTTCATCCAGGGCGGGTCGTGCCCGGACAGCTCGATCACCGTTATGCGGCCGGTGGCGATGGCTGCCGCCAGGAGCGAGCCGCCCAGCACGGCCCAGTAACCCCACCCCGCCGCGGCGGGCAGCGCTCGCTGCGCCAGTATGGCCACCAGCGCGCCGCCCAGGGCGAACGGCGTGGCCCACGGCACCACCCACTGACCGCCGTGCAGGAGCGGTAGCAGCGCCAGCCCGAGCAGCGCGCCCAGTAGCGGCGCCAGCGACCCAGCCCCCTGCCCGCCGGTGCCGAACGCCCCGAACAGACCGGCCAGCGCCAGCAACCCGAACGCCATGCCGGGCAGGTAAGGGCGCAGCGCCCACGGGGAGCGGGCGGCGGTACTTTCGGGCCTGGCGCCTATCATCTTCTCTCCCACGGCGCGAACGCGCGCTGCGCGCCGCCCACCAGCGCCACCAGGCCTATCCCTAAGAGGGCCGAGATGATGAGCAGGATCCACACGTCAGACACGTTGCCGGCCTGCACTTGGCCCACGATGGCGTAACCCAGGCCGTAGCGGTTGTTCGATTCGGTCTCGGCCACCAGCGCGCCCACCAGGGCGGCGGCCGTGCCGAGTTTGAGGCTGGTGAAGAAGAACGGCACAGCCGCAGGGAAACGCACCTTCCAGAACACCTCCAGCGGCGAGGCGGCGTAGCTCTTCATGAGGTCAAGCGCCAGCGGATCCACGGACCTAAGGCCGGTGACGGTGCCGACCGCCACCGGGAAGAAGGCTATGTAGGCGCCGATCAGGGTGGCCGGCACCAGGCTCGTTTGCACCGTCACCCCTACGTTGCCTAGCAGTAGCAGCAGCACCGGCACGAGCGCGATGATGGGCACCGTCTGCGAAGCTATGACCCAGGGCAGCAACGCCCGCTCGGCTGGGCGCACGGCCACGAAGACCACTGCCAGCAGCACACCCACCAGGCCGCCGAGCAGCAGCGCCAACAGCGTGCCGCCTGCGGTGTAGATGGTGGCCCGCACCACGTTGCGAGAGTCGGCGAACGGGTAAGCGGTCAGGAACGGCCCTATGCGCTGCGCGATCCAGTGCGGGAACGGCATGGGGTGCTGGGGCATGCTGAAGAAGCACTCGAGCTCGGTGGCTCCACAGGCCGGCCGGTCGTAGTAGGTGTACGAGGCGGCCCACAGCCTCTCGCCCGGTTGCGGCGCCACGGCCAACGTGACCGCGCCGCTGGCGGGGTCGCTAACCAGGTAATCCTGGTACTGGCGCAGCTGCGCGTTACGCACGGGCGGCTGACGGAACGTGATGACGTTGCCCTGGCGGGTGAAGTCGCGCCCCTCCGTCACCTCGGCGCCGTTCAAGGTCACCACGCCGCGCTCGCCGGCGAAGGTGAAGCTGGCGCGCTCGCCGTCCACCCGCTCCTGCGGGCGTTCAGCCGTGGCAGAAAGCTCGCGGCCGTCCAGCATGAGGCGCCTAGCGGGATCGTTCTCGACCAGCGGGGTGTGCTGCAGGTAGAAGACGCGGTTGTTGCCGTCCACTGGCCCCACCAGCAGTTCGGCTAGCGCCAGCACGTCGGTGGCGGCGCGCGGAGCGGTGGGGCTGGGTTCAGCCAGGGCTATGGTGCCGGCGGCTGCGTCCAGCACGGCGTAGTCGCCGGTCATGCGGCGCACGCTGGCGTTGAAGGGCGGCGCGCGGTCCAGCACCACGCCCGCGCCGCTGGCCTCGAAGCCTGCGCCCTCCACCACGACCTCGCCGGCCACGATCACGGGGCCGTTGCCGAGCGGGAAGGTGAAGGTGGCGCTCGCGCCGTCGGCACGCTCCACGGAGTCAACTGCGCCCGCCTCGAGCAAGCGGCCGTTCAGGTAGATGGGCGCACCAACATCATTAGGGTCCGCGAACCTGAAGACGTGACCGTCGTCCAGCGGCCCCTCCAGCTGCTGACCCCAGGTGAGCAGCGCGCCCTCCACGGCCGACTCCAGCACCAGGCCCTCGTCGTCCACGCTGAAGTCGGCCGCTACGGGCTCGCCGCCCCGTACGAGCATGAGGCGCTCCACGTCGCGCGACGCGCCACCGCGCACGGTGGCGCCAGCATCGTCGATTATCTCGTCGAACGCCCCGAAGGTGAGGCGCGTGCCAGCGGGCGCGCCAACGCTGCCTGCGCTGGGCGCCTCACTGAGCGGGTGGGCTGCGGTGGTGGTGGTGATCCAGTTAGCGAGGTTCTCCATGCGGAGCCGCGCCAGCGGCAGCCCGAGCCAGAGCGCTACGGGGTACATGAGCGCCACCGTGGCGGCGAGCACCGCCAGGATCGGCAGCACGCGCTGCGCCAAGACGCGCACGAGGTTATCGCCTTCTCTGACGCCGGGCTCCACTGCCATGTCAGTCGGCCGCCGACTCCGTGACGGCGCGGCTGCTGGTGGCGCCGCCCGCCGACTGCGAGTTGGCGGCGGCCTGCCCTATGCGCAGCGCCTCGCGCACGCGGGTCGTGAGCTCGAAGAAGCGCTCCGATTCGCGGGTCTCGGCGTCGCGCGGGTACGGCAGGTCGACCTCTATCACTTCACGGATGCGGCCCGGGCGCGCGGTCATGACCACTATGTGCGAGCTGAGGAACACGGCCTCGGCTATGGAGTGGGTGACGAACACCACGGTTTTCTTCGTCTCCTGCCACAGGCGCAGCAGCTCGAAGTTCATGGTCTCGCGGGTTATCTCGTCGAGCGCGCCGAACGGCTCGTCCATCAGTAAGATCTTGGGCTCCATGGCCAGCGCGCGAGCTATGGAGACGCGCTGCTGCATGCCGCCCGATAGTTGCCACGGGTAGGAGCGGTGGAACGACTCGAGGCCCACCATGTCGAGCAGGCGCACGGCGCGCTCCTTGCGCTCCGCTTTGGGCACGCCCATGATCTCGAGCGGCAGCATGACGTTAGCCAGCACGCTGCGCCACTCGTACAGGGCGGGCGCCTGGAACACGTAACCGTACTCGCGGTCCTGCCGGGCCTGACGCGGCGTCTTACCGGCCACGCTGATACTGCCCTCGGTGGGCTCGATCAGGTCGGCGATGAGGCGCATGAGTGTGGTCTTGCCGCAGCCGGAGGGGCCGATGAGGCTCACGAACTGGCCGTCATGGATGGTCAGGTCGGCGTCTTGCAGCGCCACCGCTTCGGCCTTGCCGACCACGAAGCGCTTGCCGACGCCCGCCACCTCGATGATCGGGGGAGTACTCATTCAGTCGACCGCCGACCTACCGCGCCGCGTCCACGCGGGCGGTGGCGGGTTCGCGCCTGAGCAGTTTGCCGCGGCCCGGGTCGCCCACGAACTTGCCGCCGCGCACGGCTACCTGACCGCGCACGGTGACCACGCTGGGGCGGCCGTCTATCTCCACGCCCTCGAAGCCCGAGTAGTCGGTGTTCATGGCGTGCGTCTCTGCGCTGATGGCGCCTCGGTAGCTGGGGTCGTAAACCACGATGTCGGCGTCGGCGCCTACGCCTATGACGCCCTTGCGGGGGTAGAGCCCGAAGATCTGCGCGGCGCGGGTGGAGGCGGCGCTTACGAAGCGTTCGAGGCTGAGGCCGCCGCGGCTCACGCCGTACGTGTAGAGCAGGTTCACGCGGTCCTCGATGGTGGGGATGCCGTTGGGGATCTTGGTGAAGTCGCCGCGGCCCATCTCCTTCTGGCCTTTGAAGTCGAACGGCGCGTGGTCCGTGGCCACCGTGTCGATCATGCCGGCGTTGAGGGCGTCCCACAGGGGCTTCTGGTTGCGCTTGTGGCGTAGGGGCGGCGACATGACGTACTTTGCGCCCTCGAAATCGGGGCGCTCCGCGTAGGTCTTGTCGAGGACGAGGTGCGGCACCACTACCTCTATGCCAAGGTCCACGCCGCGGCGCTTGGCGGCCAGCGCGGCCTCCAGCGCCGGCTCGCAACTGAGGTGCACCACGTAGCCTTTGGCGCCGGTCAGTTCCACGAAGGCCGCGAAGTGGTTCGTGCCGTCGGCCTCAACGCGTTCGGGGCGGCTGGGCTCGTGCCATTCGGGTCCGCCCTTGCCCTCGGCCAGCAGCTTGGCTTGCAGTTGCGCCACGATCTCGTCGTTCTCGCAGTGCGCGGCTACCACCACGCCGAGCTCCTTGGCGAGCTTCAAGGTCTTGAAGAGCTCCTCGTCGTTAACGCCGAAGAAGCCCTTGTAGGAGAGGAAGACCTTGAAGGAGGTCATGCCGTCGGCGACGAGCTCGCGCAGGGTGGCTTCGGTTTCGTCGTCGAACTTGGTGACGCCGATATGGAAGGTGTAATCGCAGGCGCTGTTACCGGCGGCGAGCTCGTTCCAGTGCTTGTAACCCGCGCGCAGGTCCTCCAGGCGGGAGGGCGCCAGCATCTCTATATAGGTGGTGGTGCCACCCACCAGCGCCGCCTGGCTGCCGGTGGTGTGCGTGTCTTTGGTGACGGTGCCCATGAACGGCAGGTGTATATGCACGTGCGGGTCTATGAACCCCGGGAAGACGTACTTGCCCGTGGCGTCTATGACCTCGGTGCCTTCGGGAGCTTTCAGGTCCTTACCGATGGCGGTGATCGTCTCGTTCTCAACATAGATGTCGGCCACCATGCGGCCGCCGGCGTTGACGATCTCGCCGTTCTTGATGAGCAGGCTCACGGTCGTCCTTTCCTAAGTTGCGGGGCGGGTCATGCTGCGGCCCCTGGCTTGGCTTGCTGGCTTAGCTTGCCTGCGTGGCGGCAGCCCGCTCGGAGCTGCCGCCACGCCTGGCGCTCCGTCAGTGGATCTCGATGCCGACTTCCTTGCGGTACGCCACCATGGCGTCCCAGTCGGTGGTGACGTCGGGGCGGGTGCGCACGAGTTCGTTCCAGGTAACGGACGGGAACTTGGCGGGCCTTTCCACCATGGTGATGCAGTTCTCGACCGGGCAGACGAGGCTGCAGAGGTCGCAACCCACGCAGTCGTCCTCGCGCACCACCGGCTGCAGCGTGGCGCTGCCCTCGTAAACGGCCGGGTCGATGCGCACGCCGTCGGCGGTGAGGTCTATGCACTGGTGCGCGCCCTCGTCGCAGGCCACGTAGCAGAGGTTGCACTGGATGCACTTGTCCTCGTCGATGGTGGCCACGGTGCGGAAGCTGAGGTCGAAGTCGCCGTAAGCACTGATACGCGGCACCGAGCCGCCGATGACCTGCTCGATGCTGGTGGCGCCCTTCTCGTCCAGCCAGTTGGAGAGGCCGTCGCACAGTTCATGGATGATGCGGAAGCCGTAATGCATGACCGCCGTGCAGACCTGGATGCTGGTGGCGCCCAGGAGCAGGAACTCGGCGGCGTCGCGCCAGGTCTCCACCCCGCCCATGCCCGAGATGGGCACGCTTTGGCCCTGGTACTTAGG
>JBBAFX010000085.1:0-9078 GCA_041655195.1 Trueperaceae bacterium | reverse complement strand
TCACGCGTATCGGGTACCGCATAGAACCGCTCGCTACGGGCGTGCTGTTCCTGCACGCCGAGATGGGCCGGCGCCGCTACAAGGTGCTGGTGCAACTGCTGCGCAGCAGGGAACGGCTGGACTGGGCCGGGTTACTGTCGCACCGCCGTAACTCCCCCGCCAACTACTTAGCGGTGGTGGGCGACCACGTGGACCTCATCAGGCTCAGTCACCCGGCCGAACTAGCCCGCGCCACACTCTGGAGCTGGGAGGCTCTCGACCGGCTGGAGGAACTACACAGCAGCGTGCCGGTCACGCCGCTCGACCTCGAGTCGCACTTCGCGCGCGACGGCCTCTTCGAGCAGGGCCTCAAACGGTTCGAGCACGGGGTGGCTGCGCGCGTCGCCGAGCGGGGCGCTGCCTCCGAGGTGCTCACTCGCCTGGCGCGCCTGAAGGCGCCCGCCGTGTTCCTACTCGAGGAACTAGCGCAGGACGTGAACCTGAGCCGCGACGTGGTGCTGCGGATCCTCGACAGGTTCGCTGAGGCGCCCATGCACCTCGTAGCTAAGGTCGATAGTGGCGAGTTCCTACTGCGCCAGAGCGTCGACACCGCCCTAGCGGCGCTGGCGGCCTACGCGGAGTCGTTACGGCAGCGCCTTCCCGTTGGTCGGCGCGAGGTCATCACGGGCCTGGACGACAGCGACCTGGGCGCCGACCTCCTGGCGGCAGAGAGCGTGGCCGAGCCGGCCGAACCCGCGGAACCGGAATCAGCCGACGAACACGTAGCCGACTAGCGAGCAGCCGGCCCCGCCAGTCACGGGTTCGCTAGGTCAAGAATCAGTTAGCTCGATAAGGCGGCTACGGCCAGTCAGTCAACAGCGTTCGCTGCTTGCGCTTGCAGGTCCTGCAGCGCGTACACGCGGGGTTCGGCGGCGGCCCGCGCCGTCAATGCCCGCACGGTCCAACGGGCGCCCTCCAAGGTGGTGCAGTAGGGCACGCCGTTCTCGAGCGCGCGGCGCAGTTCACGCGTGTGCGTCACGTCGAACAGCAGGTCGTAGTCAGGCTCGGCGCTCGCCACCGGACCGAGGAGCACCGTGAAGCCCAGCGCGACCAGGTCGGGCGCCAGCTCCTCCAGAGGCTCGCCGATAAGGCGCACGGCGGCGTCCTTGCCGGGTAGCGGGAAGCGCTGCCCAGCCGCCACGGCGGCCTTGTAGTACGCCAGGAACGGGTCCTCGTCTATACCCATGGTCTCGCCAGTGGAGCGCATCTCCGGTCCCAGGACCGGCAGCACGCCGCCGAACTTCAGGAACGGCAGCACCACTTCCTTCACGCTGTAAACCTTGGGGGTGGGGGTCTTAGTGAAACCGATCTCGTGCAGCGTGCGCCCAGCTGCTATCAGCGCGGCGTACTTGGCCAGCGGGTGATCAACGGCCTTGGAGAGGTACGGCACGGTGCGGCTGGCGCGCGGGTTGGCTTCCACCACCAGCACCTCGTCGCCGCGCACGACGTACTGCACGTTTATCAGGCCGCGCACGCCGATGGCCTCCGCCAGCTTGACGGTGTACTCCCGGATGGTGCTCACGGCGTTGTCCGAGAGGTGCACGGGCGGCGTGATGGTGGCGCTGTCGCCAGAGTGCACGCCCGCCAGCTCGATGTGCTCCATGATGCCGGCCACCACCGTGACCTCACCGTCGCAGAGCGCGTCCACGTCGACCTCTATGGCGCCCTCAATGAAGTCGTCGATGAGGATGCTCGGGTTGTCCGGCAGCTCCGCGTACACGACGTCCAAGTACTCATCTAGCTCCGCGCGGGAGCGCACCACGCGCATGGCGCGGCCGCCCAGCACGTAACTGGGGCGCACCATTACCGGGTAACCGATGATCTCGGCCAGTTTGATGGCATCCTCGGGTTCGGTAGCCACACCGCCCTTGGGCTGCGGCACGCCTAGGCGCTCGCACAGCGCGTGGAAGGCGTCGCGGTCCTCAGCCTCGTGGATAGCGGCCGCGGGGGTGCCCCAGATCGGCACGCCCGCCTCCTCCAGCGCCCGCGCCAGCTTCAGCGGGGTCTGCCCGCCCAGCTGCACGATGACCCCGTCGGGCTTCTCGTGATCGACAACGTTGATGACGTCCTCGAACGTGAGCGGCTCGAAGTAGAGCCGGTCCGCAGTGTCGTAATCGGTGCTCACGGTCTCGGGGTTCGAGTTCACCATGATGGTCTCGAAACCTGCCGCCTGCAACGCCCACACGGCGTGCACGGTGGCGTAATCGAACTCCACTCCCTGGCCTATGCGGTTCGGGCCTGAGCCTAGGATCATGACCTTCGGGTCGTTGGTGGGCGGCAGCTCGTCCTCCCACTCGTACGACGAGTACAGGTACGGCGTGAACGCCTCGAACTCCGCGGCGCACGTGTCGACCATCTTGTACACGGGCTCGCCGCGCTTAGCCAGCCGGTAACGGCGCACGTCGGCCACGGGCACGCCCTTCAGCTGCGCTACGTCCATATCGGAGAGGCCAATGCGCTTGATCTCGCGCCACAGCTCCCACGACCAAGCGGCGGGCTCGGGCAGCTCAAGGACCTCGCGCTCCACCTGCGCGATCTCGCGCAGTTGCCCCAGGAACCACGGGTCAATCCGGGTAGCTTCGTGTAGCCACTGCACGGAGCGGCCGCGGCGCAGCAGCTCCAGCACGGCGAGCAGCCGCCTGGGGTTGGGGTACAGCCGCGCCTCCAACTGTTCCTCGCTCAGGTGGCTGGTCTCGCTGCGCACGTCGAGCTCAAGCGACCGGAGCGCCTTGAGGAGCGACTCCTTGAACGTGCGGCCGATAGCCATGACCTCGCCCACGGACCGCATCTGCGTGCCAAGCGTGTCGGGCGCGTCGGGGAACTTCTCGAACGCGAAGCGCGGGACCTTGGTGACCACGTAATCGATGCTCGGCTCGAACGCGGCTTTGGTCTCGCGGGTAATGTCGTTCGGCAACTCGTCCAGGTGGTAACCCACCGCCAGCAGCGCCGCGATCTTGGCTATGGGGTAGCCGGTGGCCTTACTAGCGAGCGCGGAGGAGCGCGACACACGCGGGTTCATCTCGATGACGATGATGGCGCCGTCCTCCGGGTTGATGGCGAACTGGATGTTCGAGCCGCCGGTGTCCACACCGATCTCGCGGATGATGTCTATGCCGTGATCGCGCAGGCGCTGGAATTCCTTATCGGAGAGCGTCTGAGCGGGCGCCACCGTGACGCTGTCGCCAGTGTGCACACCCATGGGGTCGAAGTTCTCGATGGAGCAGATGATGACGACCGTATCGTTACTGTCGCGCATCACCTCCAGCTCGTACTCCTTCCAGCCCAGCACCGACTGTTCGACCAGCACCGTGTTGACGGGCGAATCGTGCAGCCCCTGACTGACGATCGTGCGGAACTCCGCCTCGTCGTAGGCGATGCCGCCGCCCGTGCCGCCCAGCGTGAAGCTCGGGCGGATGATGGCGGGGTAGCCGATGCTGGTCACGAACTCGAGTGCTTCGTCTAGGCTGCCCACCATCTTGCCGGCGGGCGTAGCCACGCCGATCTTGGCCATGGCCTCCTGGAAGAGCTTGCGGTCCTCGCCCTTCTGAATGGCGTCGTAATTAGCACCTATGAGCTCCACGCCGTACTTCTTGAGCACCCCCAGCTCGTGCAGCCTGGAGGCGAGGTTCAGCGCCGTCTGGCCGCCCAGGGTGGGCAGGAGGGCGTCGGGCCTTTCGAGGGCTATGACCTTCTCCACGAACTCGGGCGTGAGCGGCTCCACGTAAGTGCGGTCCGCCACCTCGGGGTCGGTCATTATTGTGGCCGGGTTCGAGTTGACCAGCACCACTTCGTAACCGGCGCTGCGCAGCGCCTTGCAGGCCTGCGTGCCGGAGTAATCGAACTCGGCTGCCTGGCCGATGACTATCGGGCCGGAGCCGAGGATCAGTATCTTCTTTATGTCTTCGCGTTTGGGCATCTACAGTAGGGGTATCGCCACTTCCAGGTGCGGAGTGTAGCACGCACCAGCCTCCCTACTGGCAACGGGGGGAGGGCGCAAGCGCACAGGCTCTAGGCTCCCGTACCGGCGCCCGCTGCAGCGCCCGCGTCCAGCCTGCAATCTGAGGCCATGAAGCGTAGCGCAGCGCAACGGAGGACCGTCCCGCGGGCACGCGGGCATGCGCCCGGCGGGCAACCTGGCCACAGCTCCGCGGCTCTGACCGGCGCGGAGTTCGTGACCCTGCTGAAGCGCGAGCAGGTGGCGGACCCGCATAACGCGGAACTGAGGGCCGGGCGCGCAGTGAGGGCCCGGCCGCTCACGGGGCAGGCGGCGGGCGTACTGCAGCGGCTCGAGCAGCTGCTGGTGCAAGCGTGCGCCGGCACCGCCCTGCAGGTTCGCGCCAGGCCGCTCGTGCGGCTCGGCCCCGCGGACCTGTGGAGGCCGCACCTCGGGCTCATGCCCGCACGTGAGACCAGCACCATCCACGCCAGCGGCGCCACCACGGAGGCGGCCTCCTCGCGGCTGATCGTCCTGGTGGGCAGGGGCGAGGTCGGGCCGGAGCGCCTGGCTGGCTACGCGGCGGCTGGGGTCGGTGAGCTGTGGAGCGTGTCGCTCTGCGCAGGCTGGACGGTGCGGTACCGCTCCCCGTGGGCGGGCAGGTACCAGTCGCGCACGCTGTGGTACCCGGGCGAGGGCGTGCCGGTGGCTGCCCTCAGCGGGGCGCCGGTCGAAGCCCTTGAGGAAGGCTTCCAGCCGGCCGGGCTCTTCGCGGGTGGGCCGGATTGCGGTGGGCGGCCATGAGGTCCCCGCCGGTCGTCAACCTTCCGGCGGTTCAGCCTCCGGGGCGGGTACCAGCTCCACCACGAAGGCTTCGCCGCCCGCTTCCACCGTGTCGCCGTCCACTATGCGCCGTTTGCGCCGCGTCTCTACGGCGCCGTTCACGCGCACCTCCCCGGCCTGAATCATGTGCTTAGCGTGACCGCCCGTGGCGGCTACGCCGAAGAACTTCAGCACGTCGTCCAGGCGCATCATCGGTGTTTCGTTCACCGTAGCGTCAGCGGCCGGGTCCGCCTCACGGCTCACCCTACGTCCAGCAGTTCAGCCGCCGGGTAGCTGCCGAGGAACTTCACGAACGCCGCTTTGCGCATGAGGTCCGTCATGGCGGCCGCAACGTTCGGGTCCTCGATGTGGCCGTCGATATCGATGTAGAAGAGGTAACTCCACGGCTTATCGCGCCGCGGGCGCGACTCGAGCTTGGTCATGTTGACGTCGTGCTTCGGGAAGACCTCCAGGCAAGCCACCAGGTCGCCCGGGCGGTGGCGCGTGGCCAGCACGAGGGAGCTCTTACTGTGGCCCGTGGGCGCGGCCGGCTCCGTGGTACCCAGCACGAAGAAGCGCGTGTAATTGAACGGCAGGTCCTCTATGTGCTCGGCGATGACCTCTAGCCCGTACCTTTCGGCGGCGCGCAGGCTGGCTATGGCCGCGCGCCCCTCGCCGCCGTTCTCAGCCAGCAGTTTGGCGGCGCCGGCCGTGTCGAAATCGGTCACGGCCTCGAAGCCGTGCCTGCGCAGGAAGCCCTGGCACTGCGCCAGAGCCTGCGGGTGGCTGTAAACGCGCTTCACGTCGCCAAGCGTCACGCCGGGTTTGACGAGGAGGTTGTGGTGTACGCGCACCACCTGCTCGCCCACCACGTTCAGCACCGAATCGGTGAGCAGGTCATAGGTCTGGTTTATGGAGCCGGCGATACTGTTCTCCACCGGCAGGCACGCGAAGTCGCACTCGCCCGTGGCGGCCGCCTGGAACGCCTCTTCGAACGTAGGGAAACCGACGGTCTCCGCGCCCGGAGCGAAGTTCCCGGCCGCCTCCTCGCTGAAAGCACCCGGCACACCCTGGTAAGCAACGCGGACACGTCTCTCGGTCATGCGGGAGTCTAACAGGCGCTCAGCTCAAGGCCTCGACCTGACGCTGCAAGTCGGTGACGCGGTCCGCGCTAGCGCTCAGGTCGGCGCGCAGCTCATGCAGGTGCTCAAGCTCAGCGCCCACGAAGCGCGTGTACGGGCTGATAGCGCCCGTGAGCTTCTCCTGCGAGCGTGACAGCTCTAGCTCGAACTGCTGCCGGACGCTCTTCTCGATGGTGTCCTGCAGTTCGGTCATGCGTTCCCGCAGCTCGCGCTTAGCCTTGCGCTTCTGGCCAGGCAGCACGAGCAGGCCGGCGCCCATCACGGTCAGCCCTAAGGCTATGCCCGTGATGTCGAGCGCGGCGCCTGTCATCATGGCCACCAGCGCGGCGGAGAGGCCTAGACCACCGACCTCCATGATGCCCGTCTGCACCACGGCGCCCTGCAGGCGCTCGGCTAAGCGGCTGGCTTCCGACTTAGGGTCGTACTCCTCCAGCGCCTCCTCGGCCGTCTCGCGCAAACTGCGCACCAGCGCCTGCCGGTCGTACTGGAAGCGCCCGCCAACCTCGCCTATCACGTTGGCCTGCTCAGCCGCGCGCCGCTCGTTCAGGTAACGCATGACGTCTTCCCACAACTGCAAGTTGCGCTGTATGAACCAGTCGGTGAGGTCGTGCATGGCCGAATCGATCTCGGCCTCGGCCTTGCCGACCACCTTCTGTTGGAACGCTTCCTTCACCCGCTCCGTGTTCATGAGCTTAGGGATGCGGGTCAGGCGGATGGTCTCGTCGAAGAAGTCCTCGCCGCGCTTCTCGATCTGCTGCAGCACGCCCTTAAGGCGCGCAATGTAGAGGCTGAGGTCGCGCTGCATGTCGCGGTCGAACTGCTTGCGCTGGCGGTCGATCTCGGCCAGGGTAGTGTTGTCGTCCTGCAGCAACTCCAGCCGGTTGTCGAGCACCGTCAGGTACTGGTTGGCGGCGTGCGCCGCTACGCCCAGCGGTGAGGCTAGCTTGAGCTTCACCCGGTCAGTGCCCAGCCGCCCGGCTATGGCCTTCTCGAGCGGGATCATGCCGCTGGCCGCGTAGGCGGCCTCGTCCTTAGCTTGCCGCGCCGCCAGGCCCAGGCGGGCGCTGACCCCGAAGACCTCCACGCTGTTCACGCCGAGGGTTTCGCGCGCGTTCTCGCGCACGTAATCGAGCACCTTGCGGCGCTCGTCCTCCTGCTCGAGGATGTCGAACTTGTTCACCACCATGATGACCTTGCGGCCCCAGGACGCTATGAGCTCCAGGAAGGTGCGTTCGCTCTGCGTGAAGGGCCGGTCGGCGCTGGTAACGAACACCACCAGGTCTGCGCGCGGCACGAAGCGCTCGCTCAGCTCCTGGTGCTTGGCCACTATGGCGTTGGTGCCCGGCGTGTCCACGAACGCCACGGCGTCTAGGAGCGGGTTCGGGTAGGTACGGCGCACCACGTTCGGGCCGTCGCTGCTCTCGCTGGCTTCGGGCCCGTAGGTTATGAGCGTCACCCGGTCGGTGGTGGGGGTAACGCCCTCGGGCATGACTCTCTCGCCCAGCAGCGCGTTCACCAGGCTCGACTTGCCCGCGTTGAACTCGCCCGCTACAACCAGCATGAAGAGGCCATCTAGGTCCGCGAGCGCTGTGCGTACGTCGCTCACGTCCTGCGGCTCTGCGTCGAGCTTGCCGAGCAGCACCAGGAGGTCGGTTAGGAGTTGGCGTTCGGTGGCGACCAGGTCGTGGACGCTGTCCGGCAGCTCGATCATGGTGGGAAGATACCACGCACCCAGCGGCATTAACCGCGTAGAAGCCGGTGGCCAACCCAGGGAACGCAGCGGCTCCGGCGCGGTAAAGTCTCCGTAAACCGGAGGCTAAATGCAGGCTGAACCAGAGTACGCGCCAGGCTACGAAGAACTGTACGAAGAGTTCCTCGCCGAGGCGGCCGCCATCAACGATCTAGGCAACGTTGCCGGTCTGCTCTCGTGGGACCAGGACACCTACATGCCCGCAGGCGGCGCGGAGGGGCGGGGCCAGCAGATGGCCACCATCAGCTCCATCCGTCATGCCCGCCTCACCAGCCCGCGCATGGCCGAGCTGCTAGCCGCCCTCGAAGCGGCTGACCTGCCGCCTCACAGCGTGGAGGCGGCCATGGTGCGCGAGGGGCGCCGCGCCTATGGTCGCGCGACTAAACTACCCACCAGGCTGGTGGAGGAACTGGCGCGCGCCGGCAGCAGCGCCCGCCAAGCCTGGGTGCAGGCTCGCGAAGCGAACGACTACCGGCTGTTCGCGGGGGAGCTCGGGCGCATGCTGGCGCTCAAGCGCGAGGAGGCCGACGCAGTGGGTTACACCACCGAGCGTTACGACGCGCTCCTCGACGAGTACGAGCCAGGCGCCCGCGCGGCGGACGTGCGCGTGGTGTTCAGCCAGCTGCGCGAGGATCAGGTGCGGCTACTGGGAGACATCACGGGTAGCTCCGTTACGCTCTCGGACGCCGCGCTGAGGGGCCCCTACCCAGCCGCGGCGCAGGCCGCGTACGTGCAGAGCCTGGCCGCTAAGGTCGGTTACGACTTCAGGCGCGGCCGGCTGGATGAAACCATCCACCCGTTCGCCGAGTCGGTCGGTTTGGACGACGTGCGCATAACCACGCGCTACGACACGGACAACCTGGCCACCGCTCTGTTCGGCACGCTGCACGAGGTCGGGCACGCTCTGTACGAGCAGGGCATAGACCCGGGCCTGGCCCGCACGCCCCTCGCGCACGGCGCGGGCCTGGGCGTGCACGAGTCGCAGTCGCGTTTGTGGGAGAACCTGGTGGGGCGCAGCCTGCCGTTCTGGGAGGGGGCGTACCGCGGCCTGCAGGCGGCGTTCCCGGCGCAGCTCGGCGGCGTGGACCTCAGCACCTTCTACCGCGCGGTGAACGTGGCGCACCCCAGCCTGGTGCGCACCGAAGCCGACGAAGTCACGTACAACCTGCACATCCTCGTACGCTTCGAGCTGGAGACGGCGTTACTCGCCGGCGACCTGGCCGTGACCGACCTGCCCGGCGCCTGGAACGAGCGTTACCGCGACTACCTGGGAATAGAGCCCGCCAACGACGTCGACGGCTGCCTGCAGGACATCCACTGGTCGGTCGGCCTCTTCGGTTACTTCCCCACGTACGCCCTCGGCAACCTGATGAGCGTGCAGCTCTACGAGG
>JBBAFX010000084.1:0-9113 GCA_041655195.1 Trueperaceae bacterium | reverse complement strand
AGCATGATGGAGAGCTTCTTCGCTACGCTGCAGACGGAACTACTGGACCGCCGGGAGTGGGAGACGATCACTGAGCTTAGGACGGCGATCTTCCATTTCATCGAGGTGTTCTATAACCGCAAGCGCCGGCATTCGAGCCTCGGGTACTTGAGCCCGCAGGAGTTCGCAAATCGGTACGCTCAACGGAAGGCAGCCGCGTGAATGCGGCCGCCGAAGCTGGTCCACGGAACCGGGGTCACTTCAATGCCTCCTTAACCGCGCCGCCTTCGAGAGGTGCAATCTCTCAGGAGTGGCGTTCGACGGCAGCGACCTGCAAGGCTGCCGCTTCGAGGAGTGCGACCTCACCAGCGCCGACCTCCGCAGCGCGCGCAACTACCTCATCTCACCACTAAGCAACAAAATCGCGGGCATGCGAGTATCCTTACCTGAAGCCCTCGGCCTGCTAGCGGCGGTGGACGTGGTTGTCGAGTAACGGAAACGAACCAAGCTGCAGAAACCCGTGCACGCCGTCATAACCCACCTTAGAGACCACTTCATCAAGGGTCCATCCGGATCCCCCAGCTGCCCGTTCCGACCGTCGGTTCCCGTAGGGTGCCACATCCGTTATCGCACGATACTCACATAAGGTGTGATAAGCTTCCGACGTGACACACGATTGGCCAGCAACATCTTTCGAAGAGTTGAATTGGCAATCGCCATCAGACGTCTATGCCTCACGGAAACAGAGGCTCCGCCACAGAGGGGTGTACCGCTCGGCTGTACCGCCCACCATTGCAGCACGCGAGGTTCACTTGTCAGCCTCTACGCTACTTGAGCTAGAGGAGGCAAGCCAAGAACTGGTTCGCTTTGATGCCAGGCACGCTGATGCGATTGGGCCACTTGCATCCCTGCTGCTGAGAAGCGAATCGGCCGCTTCCTCCCAGATAGAGAACCTGACGTCAAGCGCCCGGTCAGTGGCCATTGCCGATCTAGGTGAAGCAAGTCCGCCGAATGCACGACTAATCGTAAGGAACGCTCGCGCCATGCAGGCGGCAATCAGGCTGGCAGGACAGCTTGATGAATCAGCGATTATCGAAATGCACGCTGCGCTACTTCATGAATCGAACCCGGAAGCAACCGGGGCGTGGCGCAGGCAGGCGGTGTGGATCGGTGGTACAGGTCTCGGACCGCACACGGCCAATTTCGTGCCTCCACGCGCAGAGTTGGTACCTGCGGCCATGGCTGATCTGATTGAGTTCATGAAGCGTGATGATCTCCCTGTTCTGGTGCATGCAGCCATAACCCATGCGCAGTTCGAGACGATTCATCCATTTATCGACGGCAACGGGAGGACAGGCAGGGCGTTACTCCACGCCATGCTTCGCTCGAAAGGATTGCTGCAAAACGTAACCGTGCCGATTTCTGCTGGGTTACTAGCAGATACGTCCCATTTCTTCGCGAGCCTGACCGCTTACCAAGCGGGCAATCCTGAGGACATTGTCTTGCTTGTTGGCGAAGCGGCTTTCCGAGGCGTATCAGAAGCACGTTGGTTGATGAGTGCGGTCGAGGACCTGCTTGGAGGCTGGCGTGAGACGCTAACCGCACGCCAAGATGCACTCTCAAGAGCGGTTCTTGAGGAGCTACCTAGGCAGCCGGTGCTAAGCGTGAGCGCCGTGGAAGCACGCTTCGAGGCGAGTAACACGGCTGCCCGCCGTGCCCTAGACCAACTTGAGGCAGCCGACATCGTCCATGAATTTACCGGCAGGAAGCGTTCAAAGCTGTGGGTGGCCACCCAGGTTACGGATCTGCTCGACCAATTCGCCGAAAGGGCCGTACGGCGTACGCTCTAGGAGCACGCCGAGTCGACCCGTTGGCTATAATCGTGGCCTGGCGATGGTGTCCGCCACAACCGCCCAGCGCTGGCTGATGACGCCTACTCACTAAAGCGCTGGGAGGCCTCATGGCGATAATCGGACTCATGGTTGGCGGCGCACTCGGCACCCTCGCCCGCTACCTGCTAACACAAGCATCGCACTCGTTCATCACAAACTCGTTCCCGCTCGGCACCGTGCTCGTCAACGTGCTCGGCTGTTACCTGATCGCACTATTGACCGGTTTGCGGCACAGCGGCCTCCTGCCACCCGCCTGGCACTTCACGCTCGGAACCGGTTTCCTGGGGGCGTTCACGACGTTCAGCACCTTCGCGCTCGAAGGCCATACGCTCGGCCAGGATGGCGCCTGGAACCGCGCCACCCTTTACGTGCTTGCCAACCTGGTGCTCGGCTACCTTGCGCTGCTCCTGGGCCGCGCCACCGCGGCACGACTTACCGCCCCGGCAGGGACCTAACCGACCACGGCGACGGCCGTCGGTGGCGCACCTTGACAACTACCTGGTTTCAGGCACCGGGTACTTCTCGCCGTTCTTCTTCATCTTCTCTCGAACCGATTGCAGCAAGTCGACCTCGAGACGTTCTGAGAGTTGAATCAGGTAGATCTGCACATCTGCTAACTCGTCAGCGACCTCCGCCACCTTCGTTTTATCGAGCCGGCCCGATTCCTCACCAGTCAACCACTGGAAGTGCTCCAATAACTCCGCAGCTTCCACGGCTAGGGCCATTGCCAAGTTCTTGGGCGCATGGAAGCGCTCCCAGCCGCGCGCCTGCACGAACTCCATCACGTCTCTTCTCAACTGAGTGAATTGGTCTGGCATGAGCGCACAATAGCGAGTTCCGCGATGTTGCTAAGACCGCCAAGCAGACGGAGCGCGGGCGCCCCGTCAGTCGCTGCGCCCGAGGAACCCTTCGATGACCCTCATGAAACGCTCGTAGTCTGGCCGGAACACCTCATGCCCTGAGTCTTCGAAATGCTCTACCTCGAGCCGCGGCAACGCTTCCCGGTAGCGCCCTAGGTCCTCGTCCGTAACGTAGTTGCTCTTCCCGCCGATCACTAGCAGCGCTGGGCAGGCGATGCCACGAATGTCGTCCCACAGCTCCACGTCCGCGGAGTCCGCGAGCATCGCCTTCACGACGTGCTCCGGCACCCCGCGCTCGGCGGCGAAAGGCCGAGCCTGGTCAGCCCACTGCTGCGTTAGCCGCTTACTGCGCGCCGGGTAATCGAGGAGGATTAGGCTCGTGACCCGCTCCGGCCGACGCACTGCGAACGCGAGCGCTACCGGCACGCCCGCCGAGAACGCCATCACGCACGCAGGCGGCAGGCCGAGTTCATCCAGCACCGCCTCCAGGTCCTGCACACGGTCATCCAGCGAGTAACCCTGCTCCGGCGCACTCGTGCCACCAAGGCCGCGCGGGCTAATAGCCACCGTGGTCCGCGGCGCGAGCCTGAGCATCTCCGTACGGAAATCCTGGGCGTTACCCAGCGATCCGGGCACGTAGACCAGCGGCGTGAGGCTCTCATCGCCACGCTGCTGCAGGTAGTGGATACGCACAGGGCCGCGCTCGGTGTGAGCTTCGGTTATCACCTTGTGTGCATCCTACTTCGAGTAGTCGCTTTCGCCAGACCCCGCCCCGCATAGAGCCCTGCGTCCTCGGCAACCTTTATGAACTCCCGACGGCTCCATGCCCAGTTTCCAGAAGCCTCTGTTGGCAGCTCAGTCCGCGAAAGGGTTGGAGATAACCAACGAGCCGATACTCTGACCGCTCTGCAGGTCTTCACTCATAAGTCGATCACATCCGGCGTGCAGCGCGGCCGCAACTATCAGCGAGTCGTAGTACGAGAAGCCGTACCGCCCGTGCAGTTCAAGTGCCCGCCGGTACAACGCTGGCGACGGTGCTACTCGCCAGAGGGGAGCGAGAACTGCGTCTAGGAAGCGCGTTATGTCGTCCGGAGGAGCTCCGAGCTTCCGAGTTAGGACATTAATGGTTTCCTGCACCACCTGATAACTGATGACACCCGAACTATCCGCTAACGCGCTGCTTACTAGGGTTTCAGCTCTCGCCCGCTTCTTAAGATCGGTGTCGTCGAAGAGGTAAACGAATACGTTTGAGTCTAGGAAGTCAACGCTCATTCATCTCGTCGCGGGTGAAGCGGCGACCTCCGGTACGCACACGCGCGCGCATGTCTTCAATGACCTGCATCGCAACTGCGGATCTCCCCTCCCGCCGGGCATACTGCTCGAGCCAGCGGCGGAACTCCTCGTTGAGAGTGGAGTTCTCGTCACGCGCCCGCTCGCGGGCGGCCTCAATCAGCTTCTCGTCAGCACTGAAGGTGATGTTCCGCATAGTTACCTCACGCACAACTATAGCACGGCGCTCGTGTACACGGCCGTCGTGTGACTATCCGCGTTCACTTCCGTTAGAATGAGTCCGCGACCGATGATGGTAGCTAGGGTTCCGCCGCCCCGCGGGTCAGGTCCGAGCGCTACGTAACCCCAACCAGGGCAGCATCTTAAGGGACAAAAACCTCGAGGAGACAGGTCGGCACGTCGTAGGCGTGTCGCTACTTCCTGGAGGTTCACGTGGTTCCGTTGCACACCCGCGCAGTCTTACAGGCCCTGTTGGTCACCTTCCTGTGGTCCACCTCATGGGTGTTCATCAAGGTTGGCCTCGAAGAGATCCCGGCGCTAACGTTCGCTGGCTTACGCTACGCCCTTGCGTTCCTCCTGCTACTGCCCCTGGCGTTCAGGGGCGAGGTCCGCCACTCCCTCACGCGTCTCACTCGCCGCGAGTGGCTCCTTCTCATGGCGCTCGGGCTCGTCATGTACACCCTCACGCAGGGCGCTCAGTTCCTCGCGCTAGAGCGCCTCCTAGCGCAAACAACGAGCCTCGTCCTCAGCTTCTCGCCGGTAGTGGTCACGCTCCTCGGCGCCGCGTTCCTGGCCGAGCGCCCCACCCTGCTGCAGGGTGGCGGGGTGTTTCTGTTCCTGGTCGGCGCGTTCGTGTTCCTCTACCCCGTCTCGTTTCCGGCCGGGCAGCTCGTGGGGTTGATCTTCGCAGTGGTCGGTTTGGTCACCAACTCGGTCGGGTCGGTGCTCGGTCGTTACGTGAACCGCTCCGCTACGTTGCCGGCACTCACGGTCACGATTGTCAGCATGGGTGTCGGCGCGTTCTTGCTGTTGGGCGCGGGGATGGCTGTGCAGGGGCCGCCCGTCCTGTCACTCAAAGCTTGGGCGATCGTGGTGTGGCTGGCAGTCGTTAACACCGCGTTCGCGTTCACGCTCTGGAACCTAACGCTGCGCAAGCTCTCCGCCATGGAGTCCAGCCTCATCAACAACACCATGCTGATCCAGATAGCCATCCTCGCTTGGGTGTTCCTCGGTGAGAGCCTTGGCGTCAGGCAAGTGGCCGGTCTGCTGCTGGCGTCACTCGGGACATTGGTCGTGCAGCTGGCAGGTACAGGTTCGCGATTTTCGAAGGGCGGGGAAAGACCGCGTCAGCCTAGATAAACACCCCTTCACCTAATTCCCTAGTTGACATCACCTAATTCTTTGGTCTACGCTCTAGCCACCGAGGGAGGCGCCATGGCCCGTAGACCAACGACCGGACCCACCGAACGTGAGCTTGAGATCCTGCAAGTGTTGTGGCAATACGGCAACAGCACCGTCAGGCAGGTGAAAGAACACCTCGCGAAGGAGTCGAGGATCTCCTTCTCTGCAGTGCAGACCATGCTGCAGATCATGTACGACAAGGGTTTCGTCAACCGCGAACTGCAGGGCCGCACATACGCCTACTGGGCTGTCACAAGCCAGGAAGAGGCGCAGAGCACGCTTCTGAGCGACCTCCTTGAACGAGCGTTCGGAGGTTCAGCCAAGGCGCTCGTATCACGCGCTCTCGATGTGAAACGCGCGTCTCCGGAAGAACTCGCGGAGATCCAGGCGCTGCTCGATGAAGCCAGGTGTACAAGCGATGATTGATGCACTAGTAGGACCCCTCATCGACCATCCACACACACATCGACTCGGTTGGACGCTGATTCACACTCTTTGGCAGGGCCTTGGCTTGGCTCTACTTCTGAGAATCGGCCTCCAGCTACTGCCGCAACACCGCAACGCTCTGCGCCACAATTTCATGATCCTCGTGCTGTTGGCCTGGCTAGCGGTGCCTGCATTGACTTTCGTAATGCTCGCGCCTAAACCGACTCAGAGCCTGAGCGCTGCAAACGTGGCGGCAGCGGAAGCACCGATCACACGCACCACGACCCTGAACCAGACACCAAGTGCGGCCCCCACTGTTGAGGATGGCACTCGGGCTGAGATCGGTTTCTCCAGTACGTCGCCTACCCGATACCTGCAACGGCTCGCCCCGTACGCCGCGCTCGCTTGGCTGGTCGTCGCCACGCTCTTATCGGTGCGCCTCCTTGGGGGCGTGGTAGTTACGCACCGCTTATCACGGCGCGGAGACCGTCTTCCCGCGCTTGAAACCAGCATCCGTAGGCTATCCATCAAATTAGGAATCGGAAGGCGCGTCAGGCTGCTCGTCTCTACCCGAATAGACGTACCTACAGCTATCGGTTGGCTGCAGCCTGTTGTACTCCTCCCCACCAGCGCAGTGACCGGCCTGACCACCCAACAGCTCGAGCTCATCATTGCCCACGAACTCGCGCACATCCGGCGCCACGATTACCTCGTAAACCTCTTGCAGGGCGTGTGCGAGGCGTTGCTCTTCTATCACCCGTTCACATGGTGGCTCTCGCGCAGCCTGCGAGTTGAGCGTGAGCATGCTTGCGACGAGCTCGCGCTCCGTGTCACCGGCGCCGCGCCGTTGACGCTGGCCGAGGGCCTTACACGTCTCGAGGCAGATCGCGGTCTGCCGACCCCGGCATTGGCCGCGACTACCAACCTCCTCCCGCGAATCCGGCGGCTACTTGGAGCGCCCCAGGCCCCGCGTCCTCGCACGCCGGCCCTGCTACCGCTAATCCCGCTGGTGTCGCTGGTGTTGTGGTTAGCCTTGACCGCTCAGGCGGCCGAGCCGACCATCGCACTCTTCGAACCCCAAGCCGATGGCGCGATAGTCACGCCCTACCCCGACGCGCCGGAAGGCGGCTGGGAGACGTATCACACCCTTTCTGACATCAGCGCGAGAACCTCGTTCCCGCTACGCGCACCGACCTACCTGCCGCCGGGCTTCCGCTTCGCCAACGCCACCTGGGACGAGCAAGTGGAGTTAGTTTCCCTCACCTACGGCGCTACCAGTTCCGCACCGTCAGCGGGCCCCTTCAGCCGTTCCCTCACCCTCATGCAGCTACCCGCCGAAGAGTACAGGCCGCTCCCCGTGGGCCTGGACGCCAATATCGAGGTGGTAACTGTGGGGGGAGCCGCCGGCGAGTACGTAACCGGCTACTGGGCTGGCGACTGGCTCGCGCCCGACGACGAGCGTCATCTCCGGTGGCTGCCGTTCCCTGGGCAGATCCTCGCGTGGCGAGAAGGCGACATGGTGTACGTTCTAGGCGTCGACCAGAATCCCATGCCTGAAGAGCAACCGCTTGCTCGTGACGAACTGCTGGCGATGGCGCAGGGCCTCACTGTCATCGGTACCGACCCAAGCCCCAGTTCCAACATTGCGCTCCCGACGAACAAGAACCGACTGTGGGCGACCCTGCTGGGTGAGATCTGGTTCGGAGCCGACTACAGCGAAACGCCCCTGATAGAGATGGGCGGCAAAATAATCATCGAGGAACGCAGCCCGACTCTCGCCCAACGCGTCGTGGTAGCCCCAACTATGGAGGGAGCCATAACCTACGAGTACACCGAGAACGGACAACCGACTCCTTTCGACGAAGAAGCTCGCGCTTGGTATTTACGGACTTTAGCCACAGCAGTACTCGCGCCTCTCCGGTCCCAGCGCCTCGATCAGCGTGCTCCCCGTTATCACGCGGGCAATCGGGAACCCGACCGGAACCTCTCGCTCATCGGCCTGCAGGACGAACGCAGCTACACCATCACGCTCCCAAGCCCACTAGACTCGCGGGGCGCAGAGATCATCGGTAGCAAACTCGAACTTCTAGCCCATGGAGCGGCACATGGGGTGATCGACCAGGGCATGCTTGAGGTCGCCCTCTACGCGTTCCTGGATCTGCGAGAGTTCGACACCACGCAGCACGACGCGTTCCGCTTTGCTATTGCTCACCTCGACTCGGAGGCTGCGAGGCAGCGGCTCTTGGACCGACTTGACTGATAGCTACAGGAGGACTTCAGCCTCGAAGTATGGCGTTAGCGCACTAACGCTTTCAGTTCATCGACTGGCATTTGAAACCCACGTTGCGCACACTGTGGCATGACCAAGTCACCCAGTTGGGAACTGTTAGGCACCCTGAAAGCCCGCCTGGTGCTCGCGGTCTACGCCGAAGCCGCCACGCCTAGCGAGGTCGCCCGCAAGCTGGAGATGCCGGCCAACACGGTCCATTACTGGACCCGGCGGCTCCTGGAAGCCGATCTCTTGGAGCAGGTCGGTCAGGACGGACGCGTGCGCAAGTACCAAGCGCGCGTGCCAGCGGACCAGTGCGAGCCGGATGCGTGCGCGCCGTTCGTCCGCAACGCCATGCAGGCGCTGGATAAGACCGTTATGGCCGCTGCCGAACGCCACGACCTCGCTCCTGAAAAGCACAGTCATCAGCGCCCGGCCATCGGGATTCACGAACTTCGCCTCACACCTGAGGACGTAGGCAGGATAGTGGCCGAACTGACGGCCACCATGCCCACAGGCGCAGAGCAGGCGCCGGACGGCAGTGACGCTTACACAGTGTCGTTCATCGTCACGCCTGGCCGAGTGAGCGACCACTTCTGAACGGCGCCACTCCTGTAACATCGGGTTCACCCCCGAGAGAAGAGGAGCGCCCGATGCCAGAGCACCAGACCACCGGCCAAGCAGACCCCAGGACCACGGTGACACCGGTCTCCGAGTTGGCGAGGGTGAACACCGGCCTCTCCATAACAGGCGAGGGCGTCGTGCTGAGCATCGCCACTTTCCATCAAGAGGAGCTGGTGGGACTCGGCATCATCGCGCGTGACAATGTGGACCGCCTCGCCCGCATCAGGCGCCCCGAAAACCGCACTTACGGGGAACTGCCGGAAGCTGAGCGAGAGGCCATGCTCGAGGAACTGACGCGCGAAGCGCGGGAGATGGGCTACTACTAGCCCCTCGTCGCCGGTCGCCGCACAGGTGGAGCAGCGACTTACCGAG
>JBBAFX010000083.1:0-9212 GCA_041655195.1 Trueperaceae bacterium | reverse complement strand
GCGTTGTATACCAACACTTAATGGTGAGCTTCCCGCCCGGAACGCAAGGCTCCGCACTACAGGGGAAGGCGCCGAAACGGTGTGTGAGTAACAGATGAGAGCTGCTGTGACGAGCTCTCAACTCCTGAGGGGTCTTACGGCATACGGTTAACCACCTCCCGGCCCTCAGGAGAAATGAACAGGGAGGCCCGAGGCACGAGGCTTCGGTACCCGCCAGCGCAAGAAGGCGAAAGAGGAGGACCCATGCGTCTACCTACCTTCAGCCCGAACGATCTCTCCCCCACCCTCAAGCCCGCGCGCACCGCCACACTCGTAACGGCAGCTCTGGTAACCCTCCTGCTACTGGCAGCATGCGCTCAGGAGGGCGTCAGCACGCCGGCCCCCGCCCCAGCGCAATCGCAGGGCCAGGACGCGCCCGACGTCAGCGCCCTGCTTACGGTCGCGCTGACAGGCGGCGAGCCCGGCGCCCTGACAGCGGCCCTGGCAGACCTGCCTGCACCCACGATTCTCAGCGAGACCCAGGTGCGTAACCTGCACCAGCCCTGGACCTTCGACGTCGTGCATACCCGGGAGTACCCGGGCGTCAGCGTGGAGCTCTATGAAGTGGGCGCCACCGGCGACCAGCTCCTAAAGAGCGTCCACGTGACCAGCCCCGGCGTCACCTTCCTGGACTTAGAGGTCGGCATGACGGCCGAACAGGCGCGCCAGGCCGCCGGCAGCCAACGCCCACTGCTGCAAAGCGCGGACTCCGAAACGTACCTGCTGACAGCAGACGCCGCGGCGCCCATACAGGTCACGCTCGACTTGAGCGCCGGTCAGCTCAGCGCGTACACGGTCCACGCCTACTTGGACTAACACCGGGACCAATACCTGCACCTGGACTGATACCGGCGCCCCTCCGAGCTAGCGGTAGACTTCCAGCGTGGAAGGACCGCTTCCCCGCTACACAGACAGGCGCGAGGCGCCCAGGGACCTGCGCACCGCAGACGAGCTGGCCGCCCACGACTACACGCGCTTAGGCGCGCCGTGCGCGGAGCTGGCACTCTCGGACGGCACCATTACACCGCTATACAGCACAAGCGAGGCAAGGCGCCTGAAACACGACCTGTGGCCGCGGGGCCGCAAGCTGGCCGTGTCGGGCGCCCCGGTGGAGGTGGCGGGCACACCCATCGGCGCGTCAGCCCGCGTCTCCAACCCCGGTGATACCTCCGCGCCCGCTCCCGGCACCAAGCCACGGCCCGGCCGCAGACCCCCGAAAGGCGCCGCCGGCCAGCCGCTCACCTCGTTGCGAGACCCGCGCGCGTGGCTGGACGACGTCTTCGCCGAAGGTTTCGTGGTGCTCGACACGGAGACCACCGGCTTAGGTCCCCGCGCCGAGATCATCGAGATCGCCGCGCTCGACCACGCCGGTCATGTGCTCATGGAGAGCAAGGTCTGGCCACGCTCCGGCCGCGTGCCGGCAGGCGCCACGCGCGTGCACGGCTACACCACCGCCGATCTGCGGGGCTCGCCCACCTGGCCAGAGCTGTTGCTCGAGCTGGAACGGCAACTGGACGGCCGCCGAGTGTTGGCCTGGAACGCCCCGTTCGACGAACGCATGGCGCTGCAGACCAGCCGCCTATGGAGCTTGGCGCCGCGACTGCCCGCCTTCGAGTGCGCCATGCGCGCCTACGCGCAGTTCAGAGGCGTAGGTGTGAGCATGCGGCTAGAGCGCGCCGCGCAGGTCGAGCGCGTGCTCAGCGCCGCCCAGGAGCACCGCAGCCTGGCCGACGCCCAGTTGGTGCTGGCCGTTCTCAAACGGCTGGCGGAGGCGCGCACCGCCTCGGCATGAACCCAGCGGGCCAGCAACGCAAGATCGTCCATGTGGACATGGACGCCTTCTTCGCTGCAGTCGAACAGCGTGATCATCCGCAACTAAGGGGCAAACCGGTGGCCGTGGGCGGCCGTGGCGACCGCGCAGTGGTCGCGGCCGCCAGCTACGAGGCGCGCCGCTACGGCGTTCACTCGGCCTTGCCCATGCGGCGCGCGTTGAGCCTCTGCCCGGAGCTCGTCATCATGCCCGCCCGCTTCGACGTCTACCGCCAGGTTTCGCAGCAGGTGAGGGGTATCTTCGCGCGCTACACCGACCTGGTGGAGCCGCTGGCGCTGGACGAGGCGTACCTCGACGTAACTGTACCCAAGCTGGGCCCGCCCTCAGGCACGCTCATCGCGCGCGCCATCAAGACCACCATCAGAGACGAAACGGGTCTCACGGCCTCCGCCGGTGTGGCCACCGGTAAGTTCCTCGCCAAGGTGGCTTCAGGGCTGCAGAAACCGGACGGGCTCACCGTTATCCTCCCCGCCGAGGAGGAAGCGTTCCTCGCCAAGTTGCCGGTGGGCGACTTCTTCGGCGTGGGCCCGGCCACCCGGGAGCGCATGCACGCGCTCGGCATCCGCACCGGCGCCGACCTGAAGGCGTACGGGCCAGATGCTTTGGAGCGCGAGTTCGGCAAGACGGGCCGCTTCTTCCACGAGATCGCGTGCGGCCGCGACGAGCGCAACGTAGAGCCCAACCGGGAACGCAAGTCGATAGGCGCAGAGACCACGTTCGAGAGCGATCGCTGGGGCCGCGCGGAGCTAGACCCGGTTCTGAGCGACCTGACGGACCAGATCACGCACCGGCTGGCCCGATCCGGCATGCTGGGCCGCACCGTAACGGTGAAACTGCGCTTCAAGGACTTCACCACCATCACCCGCAGCCACACCAGCCTGAGCCCAGTCAGCGAAAAGGGCGAGGTCCTGGCGCTGGCACGCAAACTGGCTTTCGAGACAGAGCGCCCGGACGAGCCCATCCGGTTACTGGGCGTGACCATCTCTCAACTGCTGCCCGCCGGCACCGTCTACCAGCCCCGCATAGAGTTCGAGCGGCCCTGACCCGCCGCGCCGTCATGGCCGGCAGCTCCTTACTTATCCGGGGATACGGTCAGCGCCTAGGGCGTTAGTGCGGGACGTCGGTGGAGTTGGCCGCCCGCGAGCGCTGCAGCAAGCGCTCGTCCGTGAGGTCGAGCCTGATGGGCGTCAGCGAGACCATGTCGCGCTCCACCGCCCAGCGGTCCGTGCCCTCCTCCACCTGCTCGGTTGGCTCCTCGGCGAACCAGTAATGGGTGCGCCCCAGCGGGTCCTCGCCCGGTATTACGTAACCCTCGTAATGCCTGACCGACTGGCGGGTCCACAGTATACCTTTGGGTTCGGCTGGCAGGTTGGCGTTCAGGAGCAGCATGTCGGGTACCGAGAGGAACCTCTCGATGACGTCACGCACGAACGGCTTGATGTGCTCGTAGTCGACCTCGGAGCCCGTGCCGGGCGCGCTGAAGGCTATGGCAGGTATGCGCAGGAACGCCGCCTGCTTAGCGGCCGCCACCGTGCCCGAATGCCAGATGTTGTGCCCGATGTTGTAGCCGAGGTTGATGCCGCTGAGCACCAGGTCGACCGCTTCCCAGTTGAAGGCGCCCAGCGCCACGCAGTCAGCGGGCGTGCCGTCAACCCGGTAGGCTTCCAGGCCGTCGATGGTGGTCTTGGTGTAGTGCAGGGGCCGCCTGATGGTTATGGCGTGGCTCATGGCCGACTGTTCCACGTCCGGTGCCACCACGCGCACCTGCCCGAACTCGGTGGCTACCTGCGCCAGCGCCTTGATGCCCGGGCTGAAGACGCCGTCGTCGTTACTCACTAGTATTCTCAAGTCTGTCTCCAACTCCGTGAAAGCTCGTGGGCAGGGAGCATACCCCAACAAGCTCGCTAGCAACGAGCGCCCCGGGGGAACATGACGGTCATCATACGGTCGGCCGCGGTCCGGGGCCTATCATCAAGACTAGGAGGGAGCCGCCGATAGGCCCAGCGCCACGGCCCTTTCGGCTCGCGCGTTAACCGCGGCTGCACCTTAAGGAATGTAATGCCGCTTCATGTTCCGGTCACGTTAGATGGTTACAACGGATTCAGTAAGCTGGTTCGTACGGGGGTGGATCACCACCCCGCGAACCCCGTTCCACTGGAGGTTTCCTATGCTTAGCTACCGACCTACCCTTGGAGGGTTCCGCCCGCTCAAGGGCGCGCTCGCTGCGGGCGTAGCCGCTCTGCTGCTGGTCTTCAGCGGCGCTTTCGCGCAGTCCTCGCTGCCCGAGAACGCGGCGCAGGCCATCGCTCGCGGACAGGCGCTCATGGACGAAGCCCTCGCCACCTACGACGCGCAGTTCCCCGACCGCCCACTCTGGCAGGAGGCGTTCCGTGAGGGTCGCACCGCCGTGCAACTGGCACCCGGGCACCCCGAACCGCTGCGTTTCCTCGCCGAAGCGTACAGCCGCTCCAACTGGCCCGGCCCGGCCGTGAACACCTGGAACCAGTTCGTAGCCGCCGGCGGAACACTGGAAGGCGAAGCGCGCGACCTGTTCCTGCGCGACGCCAACGCCAACGCCTTCGCCGCCTACCAACAGGGCAACCTGGAACTGGCCGCGGAGCGCTACCTGGCCGTGACCCAGGCCGTTCCCGACGACGTGGAAGCCCACCGCTGGCTCGGCCGTATCCTCCTCGAGATGGGCATGCCCGAGCAGGCCACGGTGGCCTGGCAGACCGTGGTGGAACTCGACCCGGCCGACGCGGGCGCTCAGTACTTCCTGGACCGCTCGCGCGCCCAAACCCGCTGGGGTATCGAGGCCGCCGACGCTTTCTTCAGCGGTGTGGCCGCTTACGAAGAGGGCAACATGACCGCCGCGCGTAACGCCTTCGCGCTGGCCACCGCCCGTAACGCCAACTACGCCGAAGCGTGGGCGTGGCTCGGCCGCGTGGCCTTCGAGCAGGGCAACTATGAGGACGCGTTCAACGCGTACTCGCGTGCCGCCACCCTGCAACCCAACAACACCACCTACAGCTGGTTCCGCCAGGAGTCGCAGCGCCTCATGAGCGGTGGCACCCCCAGCGAGGAAGCGCCGCCCACGGACGAAGAGAACGGCGGTTAGTACGGAAAGACTCTCCTGGCGCGCCGCGCTAAGGAGCTTCCTGGCAGTAAACGAAGGACAGTAACGCGGGCGCGCCGTAGCAAACGGCGCGCCCGCCTAGCTCTTCCCCTCCAACCAGTTCGCCCCGACGGAGGCGTCCACCTTCAGCGGCACGCTCAAGGGTATGGCGTTACTCATCACGTCGACGGTGGTGCCCAGCACGGCACTAGCGTCAGGCGTTGGGGCCTCCAGCACCAGTTCGTCGTGCACCTGGATCAGTAACCGCGTCTGCTCGTGCTGCTCGTTCAGGCGCTCCATGAGCTGCACCATGGCGACCTTGATGAGGTCGGCGGCGCTGCCCTGGATGACGGTGTTAATAGCCAGGCGCTCGCCCAGCTGCCGCAGGTTGCGGTTCCGAGAGCGAATGTCGTCAATAGCGCGGCGCCGGCCCAGGATGGTGGTCACGAACCCGTTCTCTTCAGCCTCCTGGATGCAGGCCTGCAGGAACCGCTCGAGGCCCGTGTAACGCTCCTTGTAGGCGGCTATGAAGGCAGCGGCTTCCTTCTGCGGTATGCGCAGCGTGCGCGCCAGCCCGAACGCGGACTGCCCGTAGATGATGCCGAAGTTCACAGTTTTGGCCACGCGGCGCTGGTCGCTGTCGACCTCCTCCAGCGGGGTGCCGAAGATCTGCGACGCCACGTAGGCGTGGATGTCGAGCCCCTCGTGGAAGGCGCGCGCCAGCTCCTCGTCCTGACTGAAGTGCGCCAGCATGCGCAGCTCCACCTGCGAGTAGTCGGCCATGACGAGGCTCCTGCCCTCGCCAGCGCGGAACGCGCGGCGGATCTCGCGGCCCGTCTCGGTGCGGATGGGGATGTTCTGGATGTTCGGGTCCGACGACGAGAGCCGGCCAGTGGCGGCGCCCGTCTGGTGGAACGAAGCGTGCAGCCTGCCCGTGCTCTTGGCTAGGTAGGAGGGCAGGGGCTGCACGTACGTGCCGAGCAGCTTGCTCAGCTCGCGGTACTCGAGCAGTAGTTGCGGCAGCGGGTGGTCCGTCTCGGAGGCGAGCGTCTCGAGCACCTCCGCGTCGGTGGAGCGACCGGTCTTCGTATTCTTGATGACGGGTAGGCCCAACTTGTCGAAGAGGACCTCGCCCAGCTGCTTGGGTGAGTCGGGGTTGAACTCGGCGCCGGCCGCCTTGAAGAGGTTCTGGCGCAGCTCATCTAAGCGCACGGTGAGGGCCTGCGAGTACTCGGCCAGCATGCCGGCGTCTAACTCGACGCCTTCGCGCTCCATGGCCGCCAGCACCCGCACGAGGGGCATCTCGACCCGCTCGAACAGGTTCTTCATGGCTTCGGGCTGACCCCCCAAGCGTTCGGCCAGCTTCTCGTACAGGCGCCAGGTGATGTCGGCGTCCTCTGCGGCGTAGCTGGCTACCTCGGGTAGCGGCACGTCCAGCATGCTGCGCTGGTTCTTGCCCTTGCCGATGAGTTCGCTGATGGGCGTGGTCTTGAGCCCCAGCATGTCGCGCGCCAGGTCGTCCATGTTGTTGGTGCGGCGCTCCGGGTGCAGCAGGGCGGCGGCGACCATGGTGTCGAAGAGCGGCCCGGCCAGCGTGACGCCGGCGCGTGCCAGCACGTTCATGTCGTACTTGAGGTTCTGCCCTACCTTCAGGGTGGCGGGGTCCTCCAGCACCGGCTTGAGCTTGGCGGCCACCAGCTCCGGGTCCAGGTAGGCGAGTTGCTTGCCGTGTGCGGCGGGGGTGCCGGCGTCGTTGCCGCGCACGGGCACGTACCAGCCTTCGCCAGCCTGCCAGGAGAACGCGTAACCGACCACGTCGGCGTCCACGGCTAGTAGCGAGGTGGTCTCCGTGTCGAGCGCGTACGCGGGCTGCTGCGCCAGCTGCGCCACGAACGCGTCAAGCTCGGCCGCGGTGGTGACGACGTGGGTGGTCGTGCCGGCATCCGCCGCAGCGCTCTCCACCGCCGGCGCGGCTGCCCCGCCACCGTACAGTTCGGCGGCCTGTTCCGCGAACGTGCGGAAGCCGAGCCCGTCGAAGAGGGTCAGGAGCCGCTGCAGGTCCGGTGTGGGGGTGCGGCACGCCTCCAGCTCGAACTCGAAGGGCGCGTCGCGGTCGAGCGTCACCAGGCGCCTTGTGAGGTCCATCTGCTGCGCGTGGATGAGCAGGTTCTCGCGCAGCTTGGGGGTCAGGTCGGCCACGTTGGCGATTACGTTCTCAGCGGTGCCGTAGGCGTCTATGAGCTTCACGGCGGTCTTCACGCCCACGCCCACCGCGCCGGGGATGTTGTCGGTGGAGTCGCCCACCAGCGTCTGGATCTCCACGGCGCTTTCGGGGCCGTAACCCTTCTCCACGCGCAGGAGCTCGTCATCGAGCAGGTCGCCCTTACTTGGGTCCCACAGCTTGACCGTGGGGGTGAGGATCTGGTGCAGGTCCTTGTCTTTGCTGGCTATGCGCAGCTCGACCGGCTGCCCCTTGAGCTTCTCGGCGATGGTGGCTATGAGGTCGTCGGCTTCGTACCCTTCAAGCTCGAAGGTGGGGATGCCGAGAGCGTCGATGACCTCGCGCACGCGCTGGAACTGCTGGTGCAGGTCCTCGGGGCTGCGGTCGCGGTTGGCCTTGTACTCGGGGTACCAGCCCTTGCGGTGGGTGGTGGCGTCGCTGACGTCGAACGCCACAGCCACGTAATCGGGCTTCTCGGTGCGCAGGACGTTGAGGAGCATCTGAGTGAAGACGTAGACGGCCTTGACTGGCTCCCCCGCCGGGCTGGTTAGGTCACGGAAGGGTGCGTAGTAGGCCCGGAAGAGCTGAGCGTGTCCATCTATCAGGTAGAACTTCTTCACGACAGGCAAGTGTAGCACCGCCGTTTCGGGCCTCCCGTCGGCCCCGGTCGCGCCGTGCCCACCGGCTACAATCGGGCCAGAGCGCTGCTCAGCAGCGTGAGGGAGGGTCCGTGGACTTCGAGAAACTTGGCGTCTTCTACCTCGGCCGCGAGGTCGATCCCGCGACAATGCAAAGCGCGGAGCAACCGCTCCTGTATGACTCCAGCGACCTGACTACCCACGCGGTCATCGTGGGCATGACCGGCAGCGGCAAGACGGGCCTGGGGGTCGGCCTCATCGAGGAAGCCGCCATCGACGGCATCCCGGTCCTAGCCATTGACCCGAAGGGCGACCTGGGCAACCTGGCCCTCACCTTCCCCGAGCTGCGCCCCAGCGATTTCGAGCCGTGGGTGGACCCGCGGGACGCGGAGCGCCAGGGCGTCAGCGTGAGCGAGTACGCTGCCCAGCAGGCGCAGCAGTGGCGCGAGGGGCTGGCCTCCTGGGGGCAGACGCCCGACCGCATCCAGCGTTTCCGCGACGCCGCCGAGGTGGTCGTCTACACGCCCGGCTCCAGCGCCGGCAGACCGATCAGCGTGCTGCGCTCGTTCTCGGCGCCGCCCGCTGCCGTGCTGAACGACGCGGACCTCATGAGCGAGCGGCTGGGCACCACGGTTACCGGCCTCCTCACGCTGCTAGGCTCTAACGCCGACCCCCTCTCCCGCGAGCACATCCTCCTCTCCAGCATCCTCGAGCACGCCTGGCGGGAGGGGCGCGACCTGGCGGTAGCGGACCTCATCCACGCCGTGCAGCAGCCGCCCATGCGGCGCCTGGGCGTCATGGACGTCGATACCGTCTTCCCCGCCAAGGACCGCCTCAAGCTGGCGCTCTCCCTCAACGCCCTCGTGGCGTCGCCCACGTTCGACGCCTGGACGCGGGGCGAGCCGCTCGACGTGCAGAGCCTCCTCTACGCACCCGACGGGCGTTCACGCGTGGCCGTGGTGTCCATAGCTCACCTCAGCGACGCCGAGCGGAGCTTCTTCCTGAGCCTGCTCCTCAGCGAGGTCGTGGCGTGGACGCGGTCGCAGACGGGCACCAGCAGCCTGCGAGCGCTGGTGTACATAGACGAACTCTTCGGCTTCCTGCCGCCCGTGGCGGAGCCGCCCACCAAGAAGCCACTAATGACGCTCCTCAAGCAGGCGCGCGCTCACGGGGTGGGCCTAGCGCTGGCCACGCAGAACCCTGTTGACCTGGATTACAAGGCTCTCTCGAACGCCGGCACCTGGTTCGTGGGCCGCCTGCAAACCGAGCGCGACAAGGCGCGGCTCATAGACGGCCTCACCGCCGCTGCGCCGGGCAGCGCCACCGCCGCGGAACTGAGCGACATCATCGGCCGCGTGGGCAAACGCA
>JBBAFX010000082.1:0-9328 GCA_041655195.1 Trueperaceae bacterium | reverse complement strand
GCCCGCAGCCGAGCCGAGTTCGATGAGCGCATGCCCCGCGAGTTCTGGCGCGAACTGGTGGACGCGCTGGCGCTAGAAGCGCCCGGCACCATGTTGCTGGCCGAAGCGTTCTGGCTCATGGAGGTCTACTTCGTGCGCTCGCTAGGCATGAACCGCGTTTACAACAGCGCCTTCATGCACATGACCATGAACGAGCAGAACGCCGAGTACCGCGACTACCTCAAGCGCTTCCTTCAACAGGCGCCACCGGTGCTGGCGCGGTTCGTGAACTACATGAGCAACCCGGACGAGGAGTCCGCGGCCGAGCAGTACGGCGACGGCGACAAGGCGTTCGGGGTCGCCACGCTTATGGCCACGCTGCCCGGCCTGCCCATGTTCGGGCACGGTCAGGTGGAGGGCTTGCGGGAGAAGTACGGCATGGAGTTCGCCCGGCCCCGCACGGACGAACAGCCGCGCCCGTGGCACGTGGAGCGGCACCTGCGCCAAGTGGCGCCGCTACTAGCCAGGCGCGCACTGTTCGCTGGTAGCGAGCACTTCCGGCTCTTCGACGTCGTGCGCGACGATAATGGCGTGGCTGAAGACGTTTACGCGTTCGTCAACGGGCACAGTAACGTGCTCGGTACCGAGCACGGGAACGAGCGGGCGCTGGTGCTCTACAACAACTCACCTCAGCCGCAGCGCGGCCGAATCCACCGCAGCGCCCCCGCTCTGCTACAGGACGGCAGCCTGGAGAGCCAACTTCTGCACGAGGCACTAGGCGTTCCGGAACGGTTCGGCGTGGACGCTGTCCTGCGGCCCCTCGAAGGCCCGGCAGTACGACTGGGCACGCAAGCGCTGGCTCGAGACGGCCTGTGGGTGGAGTTGGGCGCGTACGAAGCCCGCGTTTACCTGGAGGTGCGAACCGAGGCAACGGGGGAGGCGACCGTGCCAGCACCGGCGCCCGCGAGGCGCGCCCGCCCCGAACTCAGCCTCGCCGTACTGACAGGCAGACGCGGCGTGGCCGCCCGGCGCAGAAGCGCGCGGCGTAGACGTTAGAACAGAAAGCTGCCGCTACTTGAGCGCCACGCGCCGGCTCTGGATGTGCGTAAGGGCTATGGCTAAGGCGTCGGCCACGTGATTGTTGGTCGGGGTGGTTTGCATCTTTAGCAGCGCCCGCACCATGAACGCCACCTGTTCCTTGGCGGCCCGCCCGGTGCCGACCAGCGCCTGCTTGACCTGCATGGGGCCGTACTCGTGGACCGGCAGGCCGGCCTCGGCGGCGGTCAGTAGCACCACGCCCACGGCCTGACCGACCTTGAAGGCCACGTCGCGCTGATGGTGGAAGTACTGACCTTCTATGGCCACCACGTGAGGCTTGTGGGTCATCAGGAGCGCCTGGAACTCCTGCCGCACCGTCAGGAGCCGCTTGGCTTGCGCCGAGCGCGCGTTCGTTGTGACGACCTGGCTGGCCACGTAGCGGGTCTCGCGCCGCACTTCCTCCACCACCCCGAAACCGATGTTGGCCAGACCAGGATCGACCCCGATGACGCGTAACGGACCGTCGTCGGGGTCGAGCAGGGCGTTCTTCAGGTTAGGGCTCATGCGGTCTTGAGGCACACCCGAGTATGGCAGGTGGTCGGCATGGCCGTGGTGGTGCGCCGGGGCGCAACGCTAGCCGCGGCTCAGTACTCGGCCAGGTAGCGGTCGAGCTCCCACTGGTGAACGGCTATGCGGTACTCGTCGTACTCCTGCGTCTTGGCGTCCACCAGGCCCCTGTAAACGTGGTCGCCGAGGGCGTCGATGATGACCTTGTCGCGCTTGAGGTTGCCGACCGCCTCCCGCAGGTTGGCTGGCAGGTCCTTGATCTTGTGCCGGCGGCGGTCCCGCACGCTCATCTCGTAGATGTTGCGGTTGATGGGCGGGGGAGGATCCAGGCGGCGCTTGAGGCCGTCCATGCCGGCGGCGGCCATGGCGGCCAGCGCCAGGTACGGGTTGGCTGACGGGTCGGGCATGCGCAGCTCGGCGCGGGTGCTGTTGCCGCGGCGCGCGGGGATGCGGATCATGGCGCTGCGGTTGGAGACCGACCAGGCGATGTTGGTGGGCGCCTCGTGGCCGGGCGTGAGGCGCTTGTAGCTGTTCACCGTAGGGTTGGTGACGGCCACGAAGCCCGGGGCGTGCTCGAGCAGCCCGCCGATCCAGGCCAATGCGTCCTTGCTGAGCTGGTGCGCGCCCTTAGGGTCGTAGAAGGCGTTGGTGCCGTCCTTGAAGATGCTCATGTGCGTGTGCATGCCCGAGCCAGCTATGGCCGCCACGGGCTTGGGCATGAAGGTGGCGTGCAGGCCGTGGTTCATGGCGATGCGCTTGACCACCGTGCGGAAGGTCTGGATGGCGTCGGCGGTGGCAAGCGCCGTGTCGTACTTGAAGTCGATCTCGTGCTGGCCTGGCCCAACCTCGTGGTGGGCGGCTTCGATCTCGAAGCCCATGTCGACCAGGGCGTTCACCATGTCGCGCCTGGCGTCCTCACCGCGGTCCACGGGCGCTAAGTCGAAGTAGCCGGCACCGTCGTTGGTGATGGTGGTGGGGACACCCTCAGGCGTGCGCTTGAACAAGTAGAACTCGGGTTCTACGCCCACGTAGAGGTCGTCGTAACCCATGGCCTGCAGCTTCTCGATCTGCTGCTTGAGCACCCGGCGCGGGTCGCCGGGGAAGGGCGTGCCGTCCGGCTGGTCCACCTCGCAGATGAAGCGCGCCACCTGGCCGCGCACGCTGCCCTCGATAGCCGGGGGCAGGAGGAGGAAGGTGTCGTAGTCGGGCCGCAGGAGCATGTCGGACTCCTCGATCCGGGTGAAGCCCTGGATGGAGGAACCGTCGAACATGATCTCGCCGTCGAGCGCCTTCTCGAACTGCGAGGTCGGCACCTCGAGGTTCTTGTTACGCCCGAGTATGTCGGTGAACTGGAGCCTCAGGAACGCCACGTCGTGTTCCTTGAGGAGCTTCATTACGTCGTTTCGTGAGTTCGCCACTTTTCCTCCTGGTGGTTCGTCCATAAGACGCCTGCCTGTGGTGCGCCGAAGCCGAACCCTGTACCCATATGTGGAGTGCGGGCTACGCGTTCCGCGTCGACTAACCGAATAGATATTAGCACAAGCGTGCAAGCTGTAAATGCGAAAGTGGTCAACCGGTCACTTATGGATGAACACCAGGAACGGAAAGCAGTAACGCCGGACGCGCTTGCATAGCGCGCCAGCCCATGAACAGCCCTTAACCGTTTGTTTTCTCCATGTCCCGCGGTCGTTGACAGTCTTTATGAGGTTTCTTACGATGCGGTCAACCGCCGCAGGTCGACAACTAGTTTTTCCTACTCCAAGGAGGAGAACGTGAAGAAGAGGTTGGTTTGGACTCTCGTTGCTGCGCTCATCGGCTTCGCCGCTGCGCAGACGCCGCCCGTATCTAAGGTCGGCTCCCTACTGTCGTTCACCGGCGCCCTGGCCGAGTTCGGCCCCGCCATCAACAACGGTGTGAACCTGGCCGCTGACCAGCTGAACGAAGCTGCCAGCGCCCTGCTCGGTGGCCCGATAGTTGAGGTCATCACCGAAGACAGCGCAACCGTGCCTTCACAAGGTGTCGACCGCGCCCGCAAGCTCGTCAACGCCGACGGCGTCATCGCCATCGTGGGCGCCCTCTCCAGTGGCGTCACCGTGGCCGTAGCCGAGTCGGTCTCCATCCCGTCCGGCGTCATCCAGATCTCGCCGGCCTCCACGTCCCCCCTCGTGGCCATGCTGCCGGACCTGGAAGACTTCATCTTCCGCACCACCGCCTCCGACGCCCTGCAGGGCGTAGTCGGCGCCATGCTCGCCCGTGGCGAGATCGTCGACGGCCACAGCTTCGACACCGCCGCTATCGTCTACGTGAACAACCCGTACGGTCAGGGTCTCGCCGACGCCTTCGAGGCCGCCTTCACGGCCCGCGGCGGCACCATCACCGCCAAGGTCGCCCACCAGGACGAGCCGCAGCCCACTTACGCCGCCATGCTCGAGCAGGTGCTCGCTGGCAACCCCGGCGTCGTGATGGCCGCCTCCTACCCCGGCCAGGCTGCCGTGTACATGGCCGAAGCGCGTGACCTCTACAACTTCACCAACTGGCAGTTCACGGACGGCACCAAGTCGCTCGACATCGTCACCGCCATGGGCGCCGACGTGGTCGAAGGCCTTTACGGCACCGCCGCCGGCGCTGACCCCGAGTGGGCCGGCTACGTGACCTTCTCCGACCTCTACACCGCCGCCTACGGCGAAGCGCCGCCCCTCCCGTACATCGACACCGGCTACGACGCCATGGCCACCATCGGTCTCGCCATCGCCAAGACCATCATCGACGGCCAAGACGTGACCGCCGAGAACGTCCGCACCAACCTGCGCGAAGTCTCCAACGCGCCGGGCGAAATTGTCGGCCCCGGCGACTTCCAGCGCGCCATCGAGCTCCTCCAGGCCGGCACGGCCATCAACTACACCGGCGCCGCTGGTGAAGTCGACTACGACGAGCTCGGCGACGTCATCACCCCGATGGAAGTCTGGCAGTACGTGGGTGGCGACATCGAGACCACCCGAGTCCTCACCGGCTCCGAGATCCCCGCTCAGTAAGTAGTCACGACTAGCGGCGGCCTAACGGCCTGAAAGCGAGAGCGGGCGCCCCGTTTGTGGGGCGCCCGCTTCTCTTATCCATGCGGCCAGACGGCAACCCGCAACGGCCGTCCTCACACGCCGTCGTTAGACGCCGTCCTTAGGCGCCGTCCTCCGCCGCCGTCAGCGGCTCACGCCCCAGCCACTCGCACAACTCCCGCAACGCCTGCGTTATGTCACCGCGCCCGAACGCGAAGTGGTGCGCCAGGCGCTGGTCCAGCACGTTGCTCACGAAAGCGCGAGCGGTCAGGCGCCGCCCGTTCCAGCGCAGGTTGCGCAACCAGCCGCGCACGCCGTCGTACGAGGCCTTGCTGGGACTACCGAAGGCGCCCGACACGATGAGCGCCCGCTCAGTACCGACCAGCCTGAAGCCGGTGACCGGCCCGGGCGCCAACACCATGTCGCGCACCGTGCCCAGCCCGGTCCGGTTGAAGTGGGTCGTGAGCCGGCTAGCGCCGCCAGCCGCCCACTCATGCGGAGCGTTCCGAGAGCGCCTTCAGACCCCGCAGGGCGGCCAACGTGCTGGCAAGCCTGCTCTGGAACCACTCGCTGGTCGCCGCACCGTAGTACCAGCGCACAGGCCGCCGCATGTTCACATGCGGCGAGTCCAGGTAGCTGAGCGTCATGTTCAGGCCGCAGAGCGAGTTGAGTGGCAAAGGGCCCTGGCGGCCGCCAACCTCGGCGCCGCTGCCCTCCCCTAAGGTGCCTGCGGCGCTCTCGGGCAGAGCCCACACGCCCACGCGTTCGCACGCTTGCAGCAGCGGCGTCAGCACCTCGCCGGTCGCGAAGGTGGTGTGCTGAACGAGCAGGAAGTCGAGGTCCAGTTCATATAGCTGCAGCGCGGCCCGCTGGGCGGTCGCGGCGTCGTGAACGGCGAACGAAGGTAGCGGTGCGCCGGCAGCGGTTTGCGCCTCCGAGCGCAGGTCGGGCGCTACTACCGTGAAACCCAACTCGCGGCCGAGCGCCGTCAGGCTCTCGAGGCTGACCTTGGCTGCAGTTACGGAAGCGCCCCTGAAGGCGGGGCGTATGACGCTAACGAAACCTAACCGCAGCGGTACCTGGCGCTGTGCCTGGCTCATGGCCTAGCGGTCCGCGGGCCCCTGTCCGGTGGGCCGGGCCGGGTACGTGCTCCTTTGCACCGCTGCAGCATCTACACCTTGATGTTAGGCCAAGTCGCGGTCCAGCGAGACGACCTTCTCCTCAGGTAGCAGCCCCTTCGGCCTGTAGAGCACGATGAACAGGAGCAGGATAGAGATGAACAGCAGCCTGATGTACGGTCCGCGCGACGGCAGGTCGGGGGAGATGGCCGCCAGGGTGGGCCTGAGGGCGTCGACCGCGAAGCTAGTACCGGACCAGATGCCCCACACCACGAACGCGCCCAAGATGGCGCCGCGGTTGTTGCCGCTGCCACCCAGCATGAGCATGACCCAGATCAGGAACGTGCCGTACAGGGGATCGAAGTGACCGTAGTCGATGGAGACCACGTAGTGCGCGTACAGGCCACCGCCGATACCCATGATGACGGCGCCCACCACGAACGACTGCATGCGGAAGGCGGCCACGTCCTTACCGTTCATGGCGGCGGACGCTTCCTCCTCGCGCACGGCCCGGAGAGCACGACCCCACGGGGAGCGGATGGCGCGCTCGAGCACGCGGTAGAGCAGGAAGAGCACGAGCGCCACGATGGCCACGTAGATGTACGGGTAATCGCGCGGCGTGAGCGGCGCGAAGAAGTCGTTCACGAAGCCGGGCAGCCAGTCGCAGCCGTTTCCGGCCAGGCACTGGAGGGGCTGGGGTATGCCTCGCAGCGGCTGCGGGCCGTTGGCCAGCCAGCGCTCGTTCTGGAACACCAGCCGCACCATCTCGGCTATACCGATAGTGGCTATGGCCAGGTAGTCGTCGCGCAGCCTAAGGGTGGGTTTACCGATGAGCCACGCGAGGATGCCCGCCACGATGCCCGCCGCCACCAGGCCCACCCAGAACGGCATGCCTAAGCCCATGAGCTGCTTGGTGAAGCTAGCGTTGGCGCCCGTGGGCATGTTGGTGGTAACCAGCGCGCTGGTGAAGGCGCCGATGGCGAAGAACGCCGCGATGCCGATGTTGAAGAGCCCCGTGTACCCCCACTGAACGTTGAGGCCCAGCGACAGCACGGCGTAGATGCCGGCCATGAGGATGAAAGTGGTGATGTACGACATGCCGCCGGTGGGAACCACCAGCGTGGCGGCTACGGCCACGCCGAAACCGATGACTATGGAGAGCAGGTGCTTGAGCCAGGAAGCCTTGATGGGCAGCAGGGTGGAGGTGACCAGCCAGAGCGGCACGGCCAGCAGCGCGGACTTGGCTATGACAAGAGGCGTCATGCTACTTCCTCCCCCCGAACAGGCCCTGCGGCCTGACCAACAGCACCAGCACCATGACCAGGAACGCGATGCCGTGACCGTAAGTGGGGTTGATGAACGCGCTGCTGACCTGCCACACGATGCCGATTATGAACGCGCCCGCCAGCGCACCGTAGGCGTTGCCCAGGGTGCCCAGGATGACTGACGCGAAGAGGGGCAGCAGCAGCCACCAGCCCATCTCGGGCCTTAGCTGAACGTCGAGCGCGTACAGCATGCCGCCCGCCGCGGCCAGGCCGCCGCCTATGAGCCAGGTCCACAGGATGACCCGGTTCGTGTCTATGCCGCTGACGCGCGCCAGGTCGGGGTTATCGGCGGTGGCGCGCATGGCCTTACCGATCTTGGTGCGCTCCAGTAGCAGGTAGACGCCCACGATGAGCACGATGGCCAGCCCCAGGATGAAGAGCTGGTCGGGCCGCACTCGCACGCCGGCGAAGAGCTCCACCGCGGGCCGCGCGCGCCCCACGTAGTAGAAGGTGAAGTCGGCGCCCCAGAAGATGTACACCAAGCTGCGCAGACCGAACGCGAGCCCCAGCGACGCCATGGCGAACATGATGGGCTGTGCGCGCCGGTTGCGCAGGGGCCGGAACAGCGCCTGGTCGAGCCCGAAGGTGAAGAGCCCAATGAGCGGCACCACTATGAGTAGCGCCACTAGGAACTCGTAACCGAACGAGAAGGGCGCCAGGGGCGGACCTTTGGGCAGCAGCATGATGATGAGCAGCCCGATGTAAGCGCCGAAGGTCATGGTGTCGCCGTGCGCGAAGTTAGCCATCTTCAGCACCGCGAACACCAGGGTCACGCCGATGGCGCCCAGCGCCAGCGTGCCGCCCAGCAGCGTGCCGCGCACGAAGAGCGACAGGAGCGAGTTGGCGCTCACGCCCTTGGCCTGCGCGGCGATTATGAAACCGAGCACAAGCAGGGCTAGCACCACGAACATGAACGCGCGGCTGGTGAGGATAGCCCGGGCGCGTTCGCCGGGGCGCAAGTGTAGCGTTCCGTCGTCTTGGAGGACTCTCTTATCGTGCATGTTTCTCAACCACCCAGGTAGAGGCGCGCGACCTCTGGGTCGGCGAGGAGCTTCTGGCCGGGGCCGTCGACCTTGTTCTGGCCGGTGGCCAGCACGTAACCGCGGTCCGCCAGGGCCAGCGACTTCTTAGCGTTCTGCTCGACCATGAGGACGGCCACGCCAGCCTTGTTGATGTCGGCAACCTTCTCGAAGATCATGTCCACCAGTAACGGCGCCAGGCCCGCAGACGGCTCGTCGAGCATGAGGAGCTTGGGGTCCAGCATGAGAGCGCGGCCCATGGCCACCATCTGCCGCTCGCCGCCGGACATCTTGCCGGCACGCTGCCGGCGCCTCTCCGCCAGGCGCGGGAACAGCTCGTACACGCGCTCCTTCTGCTCGTCCAGCGAACCGCTGCGCGTGTAACCGCCCATGTCGAGGTTCTCCTCAACCGTCAGGTTAGGGAAGACGTTATCGACCTGCGGCACGTAGGAGAGCCCCAGCTTCACGAGCTTCTCCGGCGCCATGCCCGAGATGGTCTGGCCGTTGAACGTCACGGCGCCCTCCCACGGCTTCAGCAGCCCGAACACGAGCTTCATGACGGTGGACTTGCCGGCGCCGTTGGGGCCGACTATGGAGACGATCTCGTTCTGACCAACCGTGAGGCTCACGCCGTTCAGGACCTGCATCTCCCCGTAGCCGGAGACGACGCTCTCAACCGTCAAGAGTGGCATATTGCCCTCCCAGGTAAGCTTCCAGAACGCGTGGGTCGGTCTTCACTATCTCGGGTGGGCCGGAGACCAGCTTGCTGCCCTGGTTCATGACCACCACGGGGTTGCACAGGCCCATCACCAGCGGCATGTCGTGCTCGATGAGCAGGAACGTGATGCCCCGCTCGCGGTTGAGCTGCTCGATCTTCTCGCGGATCTTGCCCATGAGGGTGGGGTTGACGCCGGCGGCGGGTTCGTCGAGGAGCACGATCTTGGGGTCGGCCATGAGCGTGCGCGCCAGCTCCAGCAGCTTCTTCTGACCGCCAGACATGGCCCCAGCCGGCTGGTTAGCCATGTGGGTCAGCTCCACGAACTCGAGCACCTCACGCGCCTTCTCGCGTAGCTCGCGCTCCTGCCTGCGCACGGCGCCCGGCCTGATGACCGGGTTCCAGAACTTCTCGCCGATCTGCCCCTTAGGCACCAGCATGAGGTTCTCGGTGACCGTCATGCTCTTGTGCTCGCGTGGGATCTGAAAGGTGCGTGAAAGCCCCTTGCGGAAGATCA
>JBBAFX010000081.1:0-9351 GCA_041655195.1 Trueperaceae bacterium | reverse complement strand
GGATCATGGCCATATCAGCGCTCCACCAGTGCCATGCGCGCGTTCACCTGGTTCAGCACGAAGGAGAAGGCGAGGCTGATGAGGAGGTAGGAACCGATGAGGAGCAGGGCGATGGGGATGGCCGCGCCCGTCTGGTTGCTGATGACGCTGGCTATCACGAAGAGCTCGGCGTAACCCGCCAGGGACGCCAGCGAGGAGTTCTTGGTGAGGTTCAGGTACTGGCTGATCATGGGTGGCAGCACCACGCGGACCGCCTGCGGGAAGATGATCTTGGTGAACGACTGGAAGGGGCTCAGGCCGATGGCGTGCGCGGCCTCGCGCTGCCCCTTGGGCACGGCCAGAATGCCGGCACGCACGATCTCGGCGATGAAGGCCGACGTGTAGATGACGAGCGCCAGGACCAGCGCCAGGTAGTTGACCGTGAAACGCATGCCGCCCTCGTAGTTGGTAACTGGCACGAAAGCGCGGCTCAACGTCAACGCACCCATCGGTAGCAGCTCGCTGGTGGCCTCGAGCGTGGCCTCGGTGCTGGTAGCGGTGGCGGCCTGACCGAAGGCGGAGAAGCGCCCACCCACGACGGGACCGGTGCTCTCCTGCGCGGCGGCCGCGTCCTCTGCTACCGGCGCCTGGAAGGCGGGGAGGCGCACCTGACCGTCGCGGTCAGACACGAGCACGCGTTCGAAGTTCGTGACTTCCAACACGAGGCCCACGCCGCCGTAACCACGGTCCGTGTCCGGGTTGACGTCTTCACCGGGGTCGAACCGGTCGTTGCCGTTGCGGTCAACGTAGACGGTACCGATGGACGGGTAGTTGGTGAAGTGCAGCTGCAGCCCCTGCTCGGCGGCGGCTTCTGGGTCGGCGAAGGTGACCTCGTAAGACTCGGCCTCGTGCTCGCCTAGGAGCGGGAAGCGGAAGGTGCCGTGCACCACCTGGCGCGACTCCACCAGGTTCTGGCTGGAGGCGGTGAGCCGACCGGCTTCGATGCCTATGCGTACAGGCACGAACGAGACGGGCTCCTGGCGCCCGTCCTTGAGCTTGGTGGTGGTACCGCGGCCGCTGTTGGCCATGTAGTTGAACTGCACGCCCTCGGGCACGGTGCGGGTGACGTAACTGAGCGCCAGGCCCGCGCCGGCCACCACCAGGAAAGTAGTGAGCCAGTACGGCCACACGGTGCCGACCACGTCGAGCTTATCGAGCCGGCGCCTGCGCCAGACACCCACGATGATGGCCAGCACCAGCGCCGCCACCAGCCAAGGGACCCAGGCGCCGAACCTGAGGGTGGGGTAGAACGCTGGGAACGCCAAGCCGACGTTGGAGAGGAGCAGGCCGCCCGGCAGCGCCACTGGGTCGGATATGCGCGGCGGGAAGGGCAGCAGGATGGCGGAGTACCAGAACACGATCTGTACGGCCAGCGGGATGTTGCGAAGCACCTCGATATAAACGCTGGCGATGTTGCGCACGAGCCAGTTGGCGGAGAGCCGCATGACCCCGAAGAGCACGCCGAGGACGGTGGCGAGCACCACCCCAACGAGCGCAACTTTGAGTGTGTTCAGGAAGCCGATGAGTAACGCGCGAGCGTAGGTGTCGGACACCTCGTAAGGGATAGGTCGCTCGGCGATGGGGATACCGGCCGGGTTACGCAGGAACGAGAAGTCCGCCGGGAGGTTAGCGGCGGCCAGCGCGGTGACAACGTTGTTGACGAGCACGCCGATGCCCGCCACGATGGCGAACACGAAGGCGATCTGCGCCAGTATGCCGATGGTCTTGACGTTGCGCCAGAACGGGATGACGGCTTCTTTGGTGGTATCAGCACGGGGTGCTGGCGTCATCTGTCCGTTCTCCGGGTCGGTTGCACAGTGAAGATAAGGGTCCTCCAGGTAACGGCGGCTGGTGATGTCGGCGTTATCGAGGGCTCGAACTGCCTGGTGGCAGCGTTTCGGTGCCTCTACCCACGCGCCCTGAGGCGGCTTGCTGCGCCGCCTCAGGGCGGAGGGTCTTCGGTCCTTCAGGTCCGGTCAGGCCCCTGAAGCCTGTCCGGCCGGGCCGGTCGCTAGGACCGGCCCATGCGTACGTCCCTTAGTTGAAGGGGAAGCCGTAGATGAGGCCGCCGTCGTAGTACTGGGCGTTGAGGCCGCGCTCCATCTGGAAGACGGACTGCGAGCCCAGGTGGCGATCGAAGATCTCGCCGTAGTTACCGACGGCCTTGATGGCGTTGTAGAAGGCGTCGGCGGGGAGGCCGAGACCTTCAACGTACGAGGTAGCGCCGGGGGCGCCGAGCATGCGGAGGACCTGCGGGTCGACAGCGTTGATGAGCATGTCGTCCACGTTGGCCTGGGTCACGCCGTACTCTTCAGCGTTGAAGAGAGCGTAGACGGTCCAGTCCACGATGTCCTTCCAGACGTCGTCGCCGTGGAGGACGGCCGGCCCGAGGGGCTCCTTGGAGATGACGACGTTCATGACGACGTGGTCATCGGGCTGACGGAGGTTCTGCTGGTAGGAGTACAGGCCCGACACGTCGGTGGTCCAGCCGTCGCACTGGCCGTCGTCGTAGGCGGCGATCAGCACGGGGGCGGTCTCGAAGATCACGGGGGTGAACTGCACGCCGAGACCGGCGAGGGTGGTGCCCAGGTTGGTCTCGGTGGTGGTGCCGGACTGCACGCACACGGAGCGGCCCTCAAAGTCACGCAGGGTGTTGATGCCGGAATCGCGGCGCACCATGAAGCCCTGACCGTCGAAGTAGGTGGTGGGGCCGAAGTTGGCGCCCCAGTCGGACTCGCGGATGCTGGTGCGGGTGGTGTTACGGATGAGCACGTCGATCTCGCCGGACTGCAGGGCGGTCGGGCGCTCGCCGGCGGTCAGCGGGCGGTACACGACGGCGTTGGCGTCGCCGAAGACGGCGGCAGCTATGGCCTTACAGAAGTCCACGTCGAAGCCGACGTAGTTACCGGCGGCGTCGACCGTGCCGAAGCCAGGCAGCGTGGAGTTGACACCGCAGCGGAGCTCACCGCGGGCCTTGATCTCGTTGAAGCGGCTTTGCGCGAACACGGTGCTGACGATAACCAGCAACGACAGTACGGCGAGAACTCGGACGAAACGACTCATAGGTCACCTTCCTCTGATCAAGCGGCTTAGATTTTGAACCCTCTCGAGTTGGAGGTTGAAAGGGGTCTAAGCGACTTTATCCGGCCGGGGCCCCCTGTGTCAAAAGGCGATACGGACGCGTTTTACACACACCGCCTGGCTGCCGCAGGCGGGCGCACGCAACAGTCGTTGCGACAAAGTAAGGAGGGCGCCCATGTAAACGGGCGCCCTCCGGTAGGTCAGGACTAGGTGCTTCGTTCGCGGCCGTCAGCTCGCCGCTACGGGCTCCTCGTCGCGCTTCTCCAGCTTGGCCTTGATCCGCTTGAGGGTGGTTACCTCCTCCAGCGCGCGCTGCTCCAGCACGCTCTGGATGTGGCGGATCTCGTAGTTGATGCCGGGGATCACGAGCTGCTCCAGCGCGTTCACGCGCCGGTTGGTCTTCTTGATCTCCTCACCGATCTTACGGAGGCGCGTTTCGGTGGCGGCCACTTTGATGATGGCCTCCACCATCTTGCGGAACTCCTGCGCCGCCTCCAGAGTGGAGGCGCCGGCCCCAACGGGCGAGAACGGCAAGCGGTGATCGAACTCGGGTGGCTGCACCTGAGGCACCTTCACGCCGAAGATGTTCTCCATCTTCAGCTCCACCTCAAGGCCGCCCTCCTGCGCGAGCGCCAGGCTGCTCACGGCAGCCGGGCCGTCCCACGCGTTGGCGAGGAAGAGGGCGAAGTAAGCTTCGCGGCTGGCTGCGGTCAGCTGGCGGCGCGCCTCGAGCGAGGACTTGACGAGCGCGAAGAACTCGCCCACCAGAGCGTCGCGTTTGCGCTTCAGCAGGTCGGCTCCCCTGACCGCCAGCTTCGCCTGATCGCGGCGCTGCAGCAGGTTAGACCGGGTTGGGGCGACGTTCTCAGCCATGCTCTACCCTCCTCTCTCAGATCCGGTCGCCGCGGCCGGCGCCCCAGAGCTCTTCCATCTTTGCGCCGTAGTACTTGTCGATCTGATCGTTCGACAGGCGCGTGAGCTCGGACTGCGGCAGCACCGACAGGGCCGACCAGGCGATCGTGAGGGAATCCTCGATGGAGCGGTTCTCACTCCCCTGGTTGATGAACAGACGCTCGAACTCGTCGGCGAACTTGAGGTACAGCTTGTCGTTCTCAGACAGGGCGTCCTCACCGGTGATGGCCACCAGGCGCCTAAGGTCGAGGCCGTTAGCGTACGCGGCCTGCAACTGGTCGGCCACGTTCTTGTGGTCCTTACGGGTCTTGCCCTCACCGATACCGTTGTTCATGAGGCGCGAGAGCGAGGGACCCGGGTTGATGGGCGGGTAGATGCCCTTGTTGTGCAGCGCACGCGCCAGGTAGACCTGACCCTCGGTGATGTAACCGGTGAGGTCGGGAATGGGGTGCGTGACGTCGTCGTCGGGCATCGACAGGATGGGCAGCTGCGTGACGGAGCCTGGCAGGCCCTCCACCACACCGGCACGCTCGTAGATGCTCGCCAAGTCGGTGTACATGTAACCGGGGTAACCGCGGCGGCCGGGGATCTCCTCGCGGGCACCGCCGATCTCGCGCAGCGCCTCGCAGTAGTTCGTCATGTCCGTGAGGATGACCAGCACGTGGTAGCCGTGCTCGAACGCGAGGTACTCGGCGGCCGTGAGGGCCATCTTCGGGGTGAGGAGACGCTCCACGGCGGGGTCGTCGGCCTTGTTGAGGAACAGGACCGAGCGGGCGAGCGCACCGGTGCGCTCGAACTCCTGCGTGAAGAAGGTCAGCTCGCGCTGGGTGACGCCCATGGCCGCGAACACCACAGCGAACTCGGTGTCCTCACCGATGACCGTGGCCTGACGGGCGATCTGGGCGGCCAGCTCGTTGGCGGGCAGACCGGAGCCGGAGAAGATCGGCAGCTTCTGGCCACGCACGAGGCTGATGAGGGTGTCGATGGTGCTGACGCCCGTCTGGATGAACTCCTCGGGCTTGCGGCGCGCCACCGGGTTGATGGGTGCCCCACCGATGGGAAGGCGCTTGTCGGCCACCACGGCGGGCAGGCCGTCGATGGGGTTGCCGGCGCCGTTGAAGCGGCGACCGATCATCTCGCGCGAGACGCCCAGGCGGGCGACGTTCTCGACCAGGTTGACGGTGGTGGAAGAGAGGTCGATGCCCGAGGTCTCCTCGAAGACCTGCAGGACCGTGTACTCCTTCGACACCTCGATGACCTGGCCACCACGCACGCGGCCCTGGCCGTCCTTGATGTTGACGATGGCGTTGTAGCTAAGGTCAGGCGCGTTCTGGAGGAAGAGCAGCGGGCCAGACACGTAGCTGACTTCGCTGTACTCCTTCTTTAGTAGGTTACTCATGTCTCAAACGCTCCTCAGGCCGCCACTACGAAGCCCTGCTCGAGCTCGCCCATGACGCCTTCGCGGTACTGGGGGAACTCGTCTTCGGACACGTAGCGTGCGCGGTTGATCTTCTCGATGACCGGGCTCTTCAGGATCTCGTCCACGGTGGAGCCGGCGTCGAGAGCGGCTCGCGCCTGTTCGTAGAAGCGCAGCATCATGGTCAGGAGGCCGTAGGCCTTGGGCATGGAGGAGCTGGCGTCCACGGGGTCGAAGCCGTTCTGCTGCAGGAAGTCCTGACGCAGGATGCGACCGATCTCGATGATGAGGCGCTCCTGGTCCTGGAGGGCGTCCGGACCGACGAGCTGCACTACTTCCTGGAGGTCGCTCTCCTGCTGCAGCAGGCCGATGGCGCGGTCGCGCATCTCGGGGTAGTCCTCCGCCACGTTCTCGCGGTACCACTGGTCGAGGATGGGCGTGAAGAGCGAGTAGGAGCGGTTCCAGTTGATGGCCGGGAAGTGGCGGCGGCCGGCCAGCGAGGCGTCCAGCGCCCAGAAGCAGCCGGTGATGCGCAGGGTGGCCTGGGTCACGGGCTCGGAGAAGTCACCGCCGGCCGGGCTTACGGCGCCGATGATGCTGACGGCGCCCTCTTCACCCGCGAGGGTGGTGACGCGACCGCCGCGCTCGTAGAACGCCGCGAGGCGCGAGGCGAGGTAGGGCGGGTAGCCCTCTTCCGCGGGCATCTCCTCCAGGCGCGAGGAGATCTCGCGCAGGGCTTCCGCCCAGCGGCTGGTGGAGTCGGCCATGATCGACACGGAGTAACCCATGTCGCGGAAGTACTCACCGAGCGTGATGCCCGTGTAGATGGAGGCTTCACGCGCCGCTACCGGCATATTGGAGGTGTTGGCGATGAGCACAGTGCGGTGCATGAGCGGGTTGCCGGTCTTGGGGTCCTCGAGTTCGGGGAACTCGACCAGCACGTCGGTCATCTCGTTACCGCGTTCGCCGCAACCCACGTACACCACGATGTCGGCGTTACCGAACTTGGCTACGGACTGCTGGGTAACGGTCTTACCCGAACCGAACGGTCCAGGGATGGCCGCGGTGCCGCCCATGGTGAGCGGGAAGAGCACGTCGAGGATGCGCATGCCCGTAAGGAACGGGGTTACGGGGTCGAGCTTGCGCTCCACCGGGCGGGCCTGACGCACGGGCCACGGGTGGTACATCTTGATCTCGGTGCCGTCTTCCAGCGTGGCGATCGGCTGGTCGATGGTGTACTCGCCGGCAGCGGCGATGCTCTTGACCTTGCCGTTCACGCCTGGCGGCACGAGGATCTTGTGAACGAACTCGAACTCGGGCACGGTGCCCAGGATGCTGCCTTGCGTGACGTCGTCGCCGACCTTGACGGACGGGGTGAAGTCCCACTTGGCCTCGCGCGAGAGCGAGTTAACGATGATGCCGCGGTCGATGTAGGTGCCGGACGCTTCGCGGATCTTGTCCAGTGGACGCTGGATGCCGTCGAAGATGCCGTTAAGCATGCCGGGCCCGAGCTCTACCGCGAGCGGTAGACCGGTGGAAACGACGGGCTCGCCGACCGTGAGGCCGGCGGTGTCTTCGTACACCTGCACGAAGGCGGTGTTCCCGTCTAGGCGGATTATCTCCCCGACCAGCTGTTCGTTGCCCACGCGCACGATATCGAACATGCGGGCACCCATCATGCCTTCGGCGATGACGGCTGGTCCGGAGATCTTCTCAATCTTGCCTGTTATGGCCATTCAGTATCTCCTGCTTCAATCCATTCTGACGTCGAAGCCGATGGCGCTGCGCACCAGCTCCTTCATGTATGCGGTGGCGTCGCTGCTGTCGCCGAAAGTGGCCCCGAGGCTGGGGACGCTCAGGATGACGGGCAGATCGCGACCGCGCATGGCGCGCTCGGAGGAACGCGTCGGGTCCTGCAGCAGCCCTTCGTCCACAACGACGAGCCCGTACTGGCCGGACTCGATGATCTGCTCCAGAGCTGCCTGAGCTTCCTCCGGCACGCTTTCGCGCACTTCCACACCAGCCAGGCGGTAGCCGATGGCCGTTTCCGAATCGGTGAGGACGAGCATCTTAGGCATAGGCCAGCTCCTTCTCGAGCGCCGCTCGGGGCACGCCGTAGAACTTGCCCCGGGCGAGGAGCCTGAGCTGCGCCGCTTCTTCCTGCTTACGGCGCAGGAAGTCGACGACCACGCCGATGTCTAAGGGGTCAGCGGCTAAGCGCTTGGCGCCCGCGTCGAGGAGCTTGCGCACCTCGCCCTCCGCCGCAGCCAGGTCGCCCTGAGCGGCTGCGCTAGCCACGCCGGCGAACGAGCCGCCGGCCAGGGCCTGCAGCGCGCTGCTCTCGGGATCCAGCAGCACGGCGTCGAAGAGCGCGCGCTTGACCTCGCGCCCACCGGGCACGAAGAGGGCGCTGGCGTCCGTGTCGATCTCGCGGCCGCGCAGCTTGAGCGCGGTCAGGAGGTTGGTGGCGTCGATCTCGCGCTGGAACTGCCGCACGAGCGCGGCGGGGGCACCGGCCGCCTGGAGTCGCTCCAAGCTGACGGCGTAGTACGCCTTGTCGAGAGCGAGTTCCACAGCGAACAGGTCGCTGTCGTTCTGGTACGCGCGGGCGGCCTTGAGGAAGGCGCCGGCCAGCTCGGTGCGGCTGAGGGCCAGCACTTGCGCGGCGGCGGGCATGTCGGGCGCCGCTGCCGCCTCTTCCAGCAGGGTGGGTTTGAGCGACCCGGCCGGGAAGAGCGAGCCCTGGATGTCCTCCAGGCCCTTGCCGGCGTGCTTGCCGCGCGCTATGGCCTTGAGGTTCGCAACGTCGAACGGCAGCAGCAGGACCTCTATGAGCTCGTGCGGCTGACCGTCCGAGAAGTTGAGGAGCCTGCGCGCAGTGTTGTAGAAGTTGCGCGCCACCGCCTGGTCGACGGCTGCGAGACCATCGCCACGCGCCTGGGCCTCCTCCAGCTCACGCATGTAGGGCGTTTGAGCGAGGGTGGAGGTGAAGGCGCGGAAGTCGGTGGCGTCGAGCGCAGCCTGGTAGAAGTTCGGACCCAGCAGCCGGGAGCGCATGCCCCTAACGCGGGCGTTTATGTAGCCGTAATCAGAGGACATGACGACTCAGCTCGCCTTGGCGCCGAAGAGCGCCCCGGAGACCTCCGACGCCAGTTCGCCCTGCAGGGACTCGAGCCTGCCGAGGAGCGTGCTCTCGATCACGGAGCGGTTGCCGGTACGCAGGCGCACACCGGACGTAACGTCCTCCGACGTTTCCAGCGGAGTGGTAACGCCGGCCTCCTTGAGGGCCTGCGCGGCTACGTCCTTATCGGCCGGGTTTACGACCACGGCCTCCAGCGGCTGGTTACCGGCGCCGTCCAGAGCGATCTTCAGGAGCTTCGCGAAGACGGGTGCGTACTCGGCTGGGTTCTTGGCCAGGTCAGCTATCTTCTGGCGAGCGGCGGTGAAAACGTTCTCTACGCCGGCGTGCTGCGCCTTGAGGCGTAGCGACGCGGCTTCGAGTTGCGCGGCGGAGCGGGCACGCACCAGCGTGGCCTCGCGCTGCGCCTCTGCGGCGCGGCGACGCGAGGCCTGCAGAGCTTCCGCTTCGCTCGTCGCCTGAGCGACGATCTCCGAGGCGCGGGCTTGCGCCTCGGAGAGGACGGTTTCGATCTCCGCGCTCGCCTCTTTGTCGAGCAGAGCCGAAAGATCAGCCACGTTACCCGCCGATCTGGTTGTTCAGGAAGAACGCGATGACGAAGCCGAAGATGATGAGGGTTTCGGGGATGACCAGGTAGATCAGGATCTGACCGAAGGACTCGGGACGCTCGGCTAGGGTGCCGGCGCCGGCGCTACCGATAGCGGCCTGGGCGATGGCCACGGCGACGGCGGGGATGCCGATGGCAAGGGCGGCGGCCAGGGCG
>JBBAFX010000080.1:0-9545 GCA_041655195.1 Trueperaceae bacterium | reverse complement strand
CACCGAGCACTTGCTCGGCACCGATCAACTCGGGCGCGACATCCTCTCACGCCTCATCTACGGCAGCCGCATCAGTCTCTTCGTGGGCGCCGCCGCCGTGCTTGGTGCTGGCCTGCTCGGCTCCGTGCTCGGGCTGTTGGCCGGCTACTTCGGGGGGCGCCTCGACTACATCATCTCTACCCTCATCAACGCGGCGTGGTCGTTCCCGTTCATACTCCTGGCGCTCATCATCGTGGCGGTGCTGGGAGCCAGCCTGCAGAACCTGGTGATAGCTCTGGTGGCCACCAGCTGGGCGGCTTTCGCGCGCATCGTGCGCGGTGAGGTCATAGCCCAACGCGAGCTGGATTACGTGACGGCCGCACGCAGCACGGGCCTGCCCGCGTTGCGGATCCTGCTACGGCACGTGCTGCCCAACGTTTCGTCGTCGATCCTCGTCATAGCCAGCATAGAGTTCGGCAGGGCCATCATCCGCGAATCGTTCCTCAGCTTCCTAGGCTTAGGCGTGCCGCCCTCCATACCCTCATGGGGCGGCATGCTCAGCGAAGCGCGGCCTTATATCTTCACCCTGCCACTCCTAGTGACCATGCCCGGAGCGCTGATATTCGTGACCACCCTCAGCGTCAACCTGTTCGGTGACGGACTGCGCGACGCCCTCGACCCCCGCCTACGCAACCGGTAGATACCGTTAGGAGACCGCCATGAAGATCGAACGGCTAGAGCTACGCGAAGTCCCCCTCCGCCTCAAGTTCCCCTTCCGCACGAGCTTCGGGGTCGAGCAGGATCGCCGGATACTACTGGTTTCGTTAAGCAGCGGTGGCATCACCGGCCTGGCCGAGTGCGTGGCCGGCGAGTACCCCGGCTACTCGTACGAGACGACCGACACCGCCTGGCACGTGTTAAGCGACTTCATCGCCCCCCGAGTGGTGGGTAAGAGCTTCGCCTCCGCAGAGGAACTGCTGCAAGCGCTGAGCTTCATCCGTGGTCACGACATGGCCGTGGCCGCCGTGGAGATGGCCTACTGGGACCTAAAGGCGCGCAGCCTCAACTTGCCCCTGTTCGAACTGCTGGGCGGCACCGACCGGCCCATCCCCGTGGGGATATCCCTCGGCATCCAGGACAGCCTCGAGGAGACCGTCGAGCTAGCGCAACAGAGCGTTGAGCAGGGCTACGGCCGCGTGAAACTCAAGATCCAACCCGGCTGGGACTACGAGCCCGTAGCCGCCGTCCGGGCGGCACTGCCCGACGTTTCCCTCACCGTGGACGCCAACAGCGCCTACACCCTGGCCGACGCTAGCGCGCTACGCCAGCTGGACGAACTGCGGCTCGACTACATCGAGCAGCCCCTCTCGCACGACGACATACTCGACCACGCCGAACTACAGGCGCAAATGGAGACCGCCATCTGCCTCGACGAGTCCATCCACTCCGCCGCCGACGCGCGCAAGGCACTGACCATCGGAGCTGGCCGGATCATCAACATGAAGGTCGGGCGGGTGCGCGGCTTCCGGTCGGCGCTGGCCATTCACGACATCGCCCGGGCGTTCGGGGCGCCGCTCTGGTGCGGCGGCATGCTCGAGTCCGGCGTGGGGCGAGCGGCTAACCTGCACCTCTCCTCACTACCAGGCTTCAGGCTCCCCGGGGACACCTCGTCCTCATCGCGGTACTGGGACCAGGACCTGATCAACGAACCGCTCGATGCCGTAGCGGGGCAGCAGGCCATACCGCAGCATGGGGCGGGGATCGGGGTCAGCTTGAACGAGGAGTATGTGGAGCGGATTACTACGCGGACGGTGGGGTGGGGGTAAGACCCAACAGACCAGATTATTGAGCCTCCCTCTCCACCACGAACGCCTCCAGCGTGTCCAACCCGCGCCGCATGTGCTCCTCCACCTCACGGAGCATGGCGTCCAGGTCATCCCCTTTTGCCAGTTCTACGTAGCGGTCATGAGCGTCTGGCAACGCTGCGGAGCGTTTGTGCGCCTGCTGGTGCAGCGTCATGTAGAAGTGCACGCGCCCCCGCAGCAGGTTCCAAGACTCGATAAGGCTGCGGTGCTTGGAGAACTCGTACACCAAACCATGTAGGTCCATCTCGCGGGTTATTGCCTGCTGCTGGTCGCCGGCGTAGATGGCGTAATTGAGGGCCCGGTGGCGCGAATCGAGCAGGCGCTCATACTCAGGCGTGCGCTTGTCCCATACCAGCTTGAAGGCGAAGGACTCGAGCAGCGTTCGGAACGAGTAGATCTCCTGTATGTCCTCGACCGATAGTGACCTGACTACCGTGCCGCGGAAGGGGATCTGCTCAAGTAGACCCTCCTTCACCAGCTCGAAAATCGCCTCACGTAACGGCCCGCGGCTCACGCCCAACTGCTCGGACAGCTTGGTCTCCACCAAGCGGCTGCCGGGCGGCAGCGTGGCCTCCAGAACGGCCTTCCGCAGGACCGCCACCAAGCGTTCACGCAGCGTCGTGCCGGTGTCGCTCCCCGACTCAACTGCTCCCAGCTGCTCTAGCGCCATGAACCTCCCCATGGTTACGGATCACGCTTTCCTTAAGCTCGCCGTATAGCGCGCTCAGTCTAGCCGTTACCGGTCCGGGGAGGTCACCGCCTATGCTCCGGCCATCCACCACACTTACCGGCGTCAGGCCACCGAACGTACCGGTAACGAAAGCCTCATCGGCGCCGTAAACATCGGTTAGCGAGAAGTCGCGCTCGAACACAGGAATACCGTTCTCGCGGCAAACCCTTATGACGTTGGCGCGCGTAATGCCGTTCATGCAGTACTGCCCGGTGGAGGTCCACACCTCGCCGTTCCTCACGATGAAGAAGTTGGTGGCGTTGCAGGTAGCTACTGCGCCGTTCGGGTCAAGCATTAGCGCCTCATCCGCGCCCGCCAGCAACGCCTGGTTCAGCGCAATGACCTCGTGCAACTTGCTATGGCAGTTGAGTTTGGGGTCGAGCACATCGGGTGAGGGCCTGCGCACGCTGGAGGTGAACAGGGTCACGCCTGCGTTGCGGGTCTGCGGGTTGCTGCGCTTGTGCTCGGCGATTATGACGATGGTTGCCCCGCCAATGGTCAGACGCGGATCCTGCGAGGGCGTGCGCTTGGTGCCGCGGGTGACCATGAGCCGCACGTGCACGCCGTCCCACATGCCGTTGGCCTCAAGCGTGCGTTTAAGCTCTGCGGTCAGCTCGTCCTTCGACAGGCCGATATCTAGGGCGATGGCCGCGGCGCCCTCGTAAAGCCGCTTCAGGTGCGCGTCCAGGAACAAGAGAACGCCGTCCTGCAACCGGATGCCCTCCCACACGCCGTCGCCAACCAGGAAGCCGCTATCGAACACAGATATCTTGGCGTCGCGCCGGTGGGTCAGTTCGCCGTTCACATATATAAGGACGTCTTCGTTACGAGGGTCGGGCAGTGCGTCGTGGGTGCCCTTGTAGGCTTCTGTTGCGGTTGTCATCGTTCTCCCGTTCTAGACGCATGTAGCTTGCGCCTCGACTGAATAGTCCAGTGAAATGGCGGAAAGGGGCGGTTCATCCCCTCAGCTGCGGATCCAACACGTCGCGGATGGCGTCACCAAGCAGGTTGAAACCGAGGACGGATAGGTAGATGGCGAAACCGGGCGCTATCGACAGCCAAGGCGCGTTCAGGAACTGGCTGTAACCGGACTTGATCATCAGGCCCCATTCGGGTGTTGGCGGCTGTGCACCGAGCCCCAGGAAACCCAGCGCCGCGATGGTGAGCACCGTGCGACCTAGGTCTACCGTCACCTGCACGATCAGGGGCGAGAGGCCGTTGGGGAGTATGTGCCTAAACGCCACCCTGAAGCGCGAGGAACCCAAGGCGGTGGCGGCCTGCACGAACTCCAGGTCTCTTAGCCCCAGCACGGATGAACGCATGACCCGGAAGTAGCCGGGTATTCCCATTATGGATATGGCGATGAGCGCGTTAGATAACGTGGCGCCGAGCGTGGCCACTATGGTTATGGCCAGCAGGATGCCGGGGAACGCCAGCAGTATGTCGACGAACCACGAGAGCACCATGTCGAGCCAGCCGCCGGTCAGGCCGGCCAAGACCCCGAGTAGGGTCCCCAAGACCGCCGAGCCAGCCACCACTAACACTGCCACGCTCAGACTCACTCGCCCCCCGTGCCAGACACGGGTGAGCACGTCCCTGCCAAGCTCGTCGGTACCCATAAGGTGCTCGGTGCTGGGCGGCTTGAGGCGCAGGGCGAGGTTGCGGTCGGTGGCTGCGTTGTAGGGCCTGAGCACCGGCGCCAGCAGGGTCATGACCACGAAGATGATCACGATTCCGAGCCCGAGCATGCCGGAGCGGTTACGTAGCAGGCGCCGCATCAGTACCGGATCCTGGGGTCTATGAGTACGTAGGAGAGGTCCACGAGTAAGTTCAGCACCACGAAGACGCCGGCCACGAAGAGGATTCCACCCTGAATGATGGGGTAGTCGCGCTGAGTGATAGCGTTGTAGACCCAGCTGCCTATGCCGGGCCAGTTGAAGATGGCCTCTATGAGGATGGCGCCAGAGAGCAGCGCCCCGAACGACAAGCCGGCCACCGTAACGATCGGCAGCAGCGCGTTACGCAGTGCGTGCTTCAGCACCACAACCCTGGGCATGAGCCCCTTCGACTTAGCCGTCCGCATGTAGTCGCGCTGCAGCACCTCCAGCATGGAGGAGCGCGTCATGCGCATGATCAGCGCCATGGCGTTGGTGCCCAGCGCGAACGCCGGCAGCACCAGGTGGTGGAGGGCGCTGAGCGCGAGGTTGAACTGGCCACGCAGCAGCGCGTCCAGGACGTGCATACCGGTGATGGGTTCGATAGTGCTGGTGACCGCCAGGCGACCTGCCGGCGGGAACCAGCCGAGGTTCACAGAGAAGACATAGATAAGGATGATGGCCGTCCAGAAGACGGGGAACGACACGCCGGAAACGGCAATGAAGAGCATGGTCGTGTCGACCCATGTGCTGCGGTTCAGCGCGGCCACCACGCCAAGCAGCACGCCAAGGCCAGCACCGATGATGATGGCGAAGAAGGCCAGCTCCATGGTGGCGGGGAAGCGCACCCTTAGGCTGTCTACCACTGGCGCCCGCGTCATGAACGAGCGGCCGAGGTCACCGGTGAGGAGGTCCCGCATGTACGCCACGTACTGGCTGTCGAACAGAGCCTTAAGCTCTCCGGTAGCCCGGTACCCCTGGAGATCTAGAAATACGGGCTTGTTCAAACCGAGTTCCTCGGCCAGCTGTTCCTGCGCCTCAACCGTGCCCTTGTCACCAAGTATGGCCACAGCGGGGTTGCTAGGGATTATGCGGTTCACGGCGAAGACGAGGAAGGTGACCCCGAGCAGCACCGGAATGGTGCCAAGTACCCGCCGCAGGATGTAAGTGTTCACTCGTGATCCCTATGGGAAAGCAGTGGCCGCAAGCACCGTTAGCCTGCGGCCACTCGACTCCGGTCTGCTAGTTGGTGGCCTTCGTAGCGTTGTTGAGCCGTGGGAAGCCCCCCAGCGGGTTCATGACCACACCTTCCACGCCTGTGCGTACTACGAGGAACTTCGACTCGTGAGCAAGCGTCAGCATGGGCACTTCGTCGTGGATCTCGGTGAGGGCCCGGGCGTAGAGTGCCTGTCGCTCCTCCTGGCTGGGGACCTCGCGGGCCCTCTCCACTAGGGCAACCACGTCTGGCCGTTCAAGGCCGAAGCGGCGCACCGCGGGCGGGCCGTAGAAGGTGTACACGAAGGTGTCGGGATCGGGGAAGTCGGCGTTCCAGCCGAGGGTGTACATGGGGAAGTTACCGGCCATGTAGTTGGCCAGGTAGGAGGCCCAGTCTTCGGTCTTGACCGCGGCCTGTATGCCAACATCCGCGAGGTAGGAGGCGATCACCTCGGCGATCACTGGCTCTAGACCGCTACTGCGAAACCAGAGTTCCGTGCTGAAGCCGTCGGGGTAACCCGCTTGGGTCAGGAGTTCCCGGGAAAGCTTGGGGTCGTACGCGTACGCCTCGTAATCGCCGTGGCCCCAGAGGACGGTGGGGATGATGTCGCGCGCCAGCACGGCCTGCCCAGCGTAGAAAGCGTCCACGATGGCTTGCCTGTCAATTGCGTGCGCCACGGCCCGCCGGACCAGCACGTTGTCGAACGGGGGTTGGTTCTGGTGCATGGCCAGGTAGCTGGTGTTGAGGCCGCCACTGCCGAGGATGGCCTCGATGTTCGGGTCGGCGTTGATGCTAGGGAGGTCGCTGGGCGCGAGGTCGGAGGCGATGTCGATGGCGCCGGCTTTCAGCTGCGCCAATCGGGCTGTCTGGTCGCCTACGCCCACGAACACGATCTGCTCGGTTTGCGGTGCTCCGCCCCAGTAATCCGGGTTAGCGCGTAGCACCAGGCGACTGCCTTCCTGCCACTGCTCGAAGCGGTACGGACCGGTCCCTACGGAACCAACGGACGGCGTACCATAATTAGCGCCAGCGGCCATTACGGCAGCCGGGCTGTCGAACCCGAAGTAGCCGGCGGCCAGCAGCGAGGGCAGGAATGAGATGGAGCGGTTCAGGTCGAGCTTCACCGTGTACTCGTCCACCACAGTTACTTCGTCCAGCGCGCTGCCGTCGTTCAGGAAGCCGCCGAAGAGGTTCCGCCAGCCCACGTACGCCTTGCCGTCGGAAGCGAAGTGGTACGGGTTGCTCCGGTCGTTCCAACGGTCGAGGCTGAACTTGACGGCCTCCGCGTTGAACGGCGTGCCGTCATGGAAGCTCACGCCCTCGCGCAGGTAGAAGGTCCAGGCCGTGGAGTCCTCGGTGGCCTCCCAGCGTAGAGCCAAGCCGGGCCCGAGCTCGGTCTCGCCAAGCTCTACCAAGCGGTCGACTATCTGGCGCGTGACGCCGATTGAACCGCTGTCGTTAGCGTCGGCCGAGTCGATGGTGTTGGGGAGGGTGGTCATCCCGACTATCAGCGTAGAACCGGGCACCTGCGCTGCCGCGATCCCCAGAAATGCTGCGAGCAGCAGCGCGATCATCCGTTTGGCTCTGTTCATGGTTCTCCTGTGAACTCCCCCATGGCTTGGTCATGACCTTGGGAGCCCCGAGTAACCCGGATCTCTGCAGGTCTCTTCGCTACATGCCTACCGGCGACTCCTGATTCACCTCCCAGTCATGGGCCTTTTTCGGAAGCGTTGGAACCTAAGAAGGGTGTTTACCTGAGGAAGCCTAGCGCCGGCCATGCTAGATTGTCAACAGTATGAGAAGCAGGGTTCCGGGGTAGCTTTACGCCCCAGCGGAGCCGATTCGCGTCGCCGACAGGAGAACTGATGCCCGACACAACCTCACGCCTCAGCCGCGCCCGAAAGGCCATGCAGTCACGCGGGCTCGACTTCCTAGTGGTCCCCACGGGCGACGCCCACCTGAGTGAATACATCTCCGAACGGTGGCAGGCGCGCGCTTACCTGAGCGGCTTCAAGGGCTCGGCCGGCACGCTGGTTGTCTCCAACGACATCGCGGGCCTCTGGGTCGATGGCCGCTACCACATGCGCGCGGACTCCGAAACGGCCGGCACGCCGATCACCGTCTTCAAACTGGGCCGCCCGGGCGTACCGGAATGGCTCGACTGGCTGGCGTCGGAGGCCCGTGAGGGGCACACGGTGGGGATAGACCCGGAGGCCGTCAGCGCCGCAACCTTCCTGGCAATGCGGGAGCGGCTCGAGGCGCAAGGCGTTCAGGTGAAGGCGTTCCCTGATCTGATCGACGAAGCTTGGCCCGGCCGCCCCGAGGCCGAACCCGCCGAGGTCATCGAGCACCCGCTCGAGTACGCGGGCGAGTCGGCGAGCAGCAAGTTGGAGCGACTTACGAGCCGCCTGAGGGAGAACGGCGCGACCGCCCTCCTGGTCACGGGCATGGACGAGGTGGCGTGGTTACTCAACCTCCGCGGCAGCGACGTTCCCCTGAACCCGGTGGCCCTGGCCTACTGCCTGGTGGGCATGGAGCAGGTGAAGCTGTTCGCGCACGTCGGCAAGGTCAGCAGTGAGCTGACCGCCGCGTTACCGGCAGGCGTGGAACTCCTCCCATACGACTCGCTGGCCAACCACCTGGCGACCCTGCCTGAGGAAACGGTGCTCACGCTCGACCCGGACAGGACCAACGTGCGCCTGTATCAGGCCGTGGAGCACCTCCCCCTGAAGAGCTCCACCAGCCCCATCCAGTTCATGAAGTCGGTGAAGAACTCGGTGGAATTGGAGGGCGCAGCGAAGGCGCACCTGTACGACGGCGTGGCACTAACGCGGCTACTTCACTGGTTGAGCGTCACGGATCCCACCACGCAGACGGAGCTCTCGGTCGCTCAGAAGCTGGACGAGTTCAGAGCTGACCTACCCGGCTACAGAGGCAGAAGCTTCGACACCATCGTCGGCTTCGGCCCTAACTCGTCGGTCGGCCACTACAAGCTGGATCCCGTCAACCCGCAACGACTGGGGCATGACGCGCTACTACTCATTGACTGCGGAGCACAGTTCCCGTTCGGTACCACGGACACCACCCGTACAGTGGTCCTCGGCAAGCCCACACCCAAGCAAAAGCGCACCTACACGACGGTTCTCAAGAGCCTGATCATGCTCAGCACGGCGCGTTTCCCCAAGGGCACCACGGGCCAGCGGCTCGACGCCATAGCTAGGTACAACATCTGGAACGAACTCTGGGAGTGCCGGCACGGGATCGGTCACGGCATTGGCAGCTACCTCCACGTGCATGAGGGCCCGCAGCGCATAAACAAGGAGAACACGGTGCCGTTCGAGCCAGGCATGATGAACTCCTGCGAACCCGGCGTCTACTTCGAAGGCGAGTTCGGCGTGCGGCTTGAGAACGTCATCGTGACAACGTCCGCTGGAGAGGCCGAGTTCGGGGAGTTCTACTGGTTCGAGACCCCCACGCTATGCCCGTTCGATACTCACCTTGTGGAGGCGGGCATGCTTGACCGCAAGGAGATCGAGTGGTTGAACTCGTATCACCGGCGGGTTCGGGAGAGGCTGGCGCCCTACTTGAATGCCAACGAGAGGGAGTGGCTGAACGGCGTTACGGCAGCTATCTAGCTGACCAGTCGTGGCACCGGGCGGCGGTACCTGAGCGCTAACGCCTACCCCGCCCCACTCCCCTCCAACCGAGTATCCAGCACGTCCCGCACCCAGTCCCCCACTACATTAACGGCCAACACGGTCGCCGCGATCACCAAACCCGGCAGGGTAATGACCCACCACGCGAAGATGATGTAATCGCGGCCTTCGGCCACCATGCCGCCCCAGGAGGGCACGGAGGGCGGCACGCCCAGGCCCAGGAAGCTCAGCGCGGCCTCAGCCAGGATCATCTCGGCGAACGCGAAGCTCGCAACCACTATCAGGGCGGAGCTCACGTTGGGGAGGATCGTGCGGACCAGTATGCGCGCGTCGCTGGCTCCCAGCGCGTGGAGCGCTTCTACGAACTCGAGGTCGCGTAAAGCCATGACCTGGCCACGCGTCACGCGCGCGAACGTGACCCAGGCCGAGAGCCCGAGCACCACC
>JBBAFX010000079.1:0-9584 GCA_041655195.1 Trueperaceae bacterium | reverse complement strand
CGGCCATGCGGCTAGCGCCCATGCAGAGCGGGCAGGGTTCGGTGGTGGTGTACAGCACTGGGCGCGGTTCGGTGCGGCGGTTCCCTAACTGCAAGATGGCGTTCACCTCAGCGTGCGCCAGGGGCGAGCCTTCGATGTAGGGCGTGCCGTGGACGTGAGGAGCGTGTTCGCCACTCTCGCCCAACCGGTTGCGGCCCACCGCCAGAACCTGCCCAGCAGCCCCCACTATGACGGCGCCGATCGGTAGGGACCCGTTCACAAAGGCCTCCCACGCCTGCTCCAAGCATGTTTGCCACACGGAGGAGAGCTCGCCGAACGGCTTCACCCGTGCGGCCCCCTGTTCGGGCTCTCGCATGCTCGAGCATACCCGTACGTTAAGACGGGCCCGGACGGCTCCCATCCGGCGAGGCAAGCGCTCCGGTACCCTCGATGAGTCACGCCTGTGAGAACCGCGAGCCACTGGCGAGCGGCGCCGAGGAGCAGGGCGCCCGCCGACCACCAGGTCCCGAGGAGGGAAGAGCGCATGCACCCACGTTCCGTCCGTCGTTACACACCGGCTTCCGTAGCGCTCGGCGCGGCGCTGGCCGTTCTCGGCGCGGCCCTAGCCCAGACCTTGCCCGACCCGAACTGGGCGGACCTCAGCCCGCACCTAGCGGAGTACCAGTGCGGGCCCAGGGACGATAGGCAGGAGCCCACCACGGAAGCCGAAAGGCTGCGCTTCGAGATGCGCGCCCGTTACGCGGGCCTCATGCCTGCCTTCCTGGCTCGCGTTGGCCCCAACATGGTCGACAGGTTGCTCGCCCCCGTGGAGGGGGTGCGCGTGAGCCAGGTGGCCGACACGTTCGGTGCACCACGGGCCGGTAACCGCACGCACGACGGTGTCGATATCTTCGCGCCGCGCGGCACGCCAGTTCGGGCGGCGGCAGCCGGGTTCGTTTACCGGATCGACGATCTGAGCCTCGGCGGGCTCTCAGTGACGGTCGTTGGCGACGGCGGCGTCCGCTACTTCTACACTCATTTCGACTCCGTACCGGAGAACCTTAAGGAAGGCCAGCGAGTGGAGACCGACACGGTCATCGGTTACGTCGGGAACTCTGGCAACGCCGCCGCCACGCCCACTCACCTGCACTTCGGCGTGTACTTAGGCGAACCCCACGACCTGTGCGCCTGGCGGGCTATCGATCCGCTCCCCTTGCTGGTGGATAGGGACTGACATGACCGACACCACCGAACGCCGGCAACTGAGTATGGGCACGTACCCTGGCGCCGTACCTGAAGTGGGCACGTGGCTGTGGGGCATGGAGGCCATCCGCCGCGCCACCCTCAGCACACTGCAGCGCATAGAGGACGCTGGGCTGGGGCAGGAGTTCCTCGACTGGCGCGGACCGAACGGGAAGGACAATTCGGTCGGCGCGATCCTGTACCACGTGGCCCACGTGGAGGTGGGCTGGCTCTACTTCGACATGCTCATGACCGGCTTCCCGCCCGACATGGAGGCCATAGTCGGCATAGGCGCCCGCGATGACCAGGGCTACCTGCCGCACGTGAGCGGCCTGTCGTTCGAGGAGCTGCGCGAGAAGCTCGCGCTCACCCGTGCCCGCTTCCTCCAGATAATGAGCGGTCTCACGCTGGAACAGTGGCACACGCCTAGCGAACCCGAGGGCGAGGACTACGCCGTGACGCCGGCGTGGATAGCCTTCCACCTGCTCGAGCACGAAGCTGGCCACCTTTACGAGGCTCGGCGCGTGGTGCGGAAATGGCGGGAGGCTCGCGCCAACTAACTAACAACCCTGCGCAGACCAACTAGAAACCCCGTGCAGCGCGGGAAGCCCGTGCTAGCCTGCTTTCACTTCAGCCCTGGGGGCAAACAATGCCAACACGACGCGTTCCGACACGACCTTCTCCCACGCCGTCACATTCGAGGCGAAACGTTGCCCGGGCTGCCGCTATACCCGCAGGCTCCGCGCACAACAACCCGCATGCAACCCGCCATGTGCTTGGCCGCTTCTGGTCGGTCGCGCTGGCACTGTTGGCCCTGGCCGTCGCAAGTACCGCCTGGGCGCAGGCGGAGGCTATCCCCGAACGCTTTGCCACCACCGCCGACCACGTCGATGTGCCAGGGCACGACATAGAGACGATCTTCGACGTCACGCTGCAGCGCTGCCACGCCGCCTGCCTCGCCAACGGCGACTGCGCCGCCTTCACTTTCGACCAGCGCCACGGCGCCTGCTTCCTCAAGGATGCCGCGCCCGAAACGCAGGGCTACCTTGACGCCGTCTCCGGCTTCGTAACGGAGCAGACCCCGGCGGCGCTCGAGCGGGCGCGTGAGGCTGCCCTTACCCTCGATTTCCTGGACGAGTACGACCTGGAGTTGGCCCGCCAGCAGGCGGACGCCATGGCCGAGAACTACCAGGCCAACAGCGAGACCGAAACCTACTGGCTCGAGATGGTCGAGGACCTGGAGCCCGGGCAGGTGGTGTACGCCACGGGCGCGGCCGTCACGGTGGCTGACAGCGGGCGCGCCTGGCTGGCGCACGCTAACGCCTGGTGGGAGTACGCCCAGGCGGCGGAGAACATGAAGTTCGACCTGCGGCGCCGCAGCGTTAGCGCCGCCATAAACGCCGCCCTGCGCTTACCCGAACCTGACCGGGCGGAGGCGCTGATGGCAATGGCGCGCGGCCTTGAGGCCAACTCAAGGGGCGAGACGGCACTGGCCGCCGTGCGGCTGGCTCACGTCCTCGTGCCGGACATTGCGCCCGAGGAACTGGCACGCTTGCGTGAGCGCTTCGGCTTCCGCGTGGTGCGCGACGAGGTGGAGACCACCTCCGCGGCGCCGCGCATCTGCGTCTGGTTCTCCTCCGCGCTCGATCCCGCGCAGGACTACTCGAGCTTCGTGCAGCGCTCCACTCCCGGCCTGGCGGTAGAGGTAGAGGGCAACCAACTGTGCGTCAGCGGCGTGCAGTACGGCGAGACGTACTCGCTCACCATCCGCGCCGGCCTGCCCGGCCTGGACGGCGACACGATCGCTAGCGACGTGCCCATAAGCGCCTACGTGCGCGACCGCAGCCCCATGGTGCGCTTCCCGGGCCGCGCGTACGTGCTGCCCGCCGCGGGCCCCCGCGCCATACCCGTAGAGACCGTTAACGCCGACCACCTTGAGCTGACGCTCCTACTCGTGTCTGACCGCAACCTGGTAGCAACCATCCGTCAGGGCGACTTCCTGCGCGCCTTGAGCAGGTGGGAGGGCGACCGCTTCGAGCAGCTCCTCACCGAGCAGGTGTGGGAGGGCGAAGCGTTCCTGAACGGCGAGCTGAACGTGGCCACCACCTCACTGCTGCCGCTCGACGAGGTGGGCGAGCTGGCGCCCGGCGTGTACGTGTTACGCGCTCAAGTTGCGGGCGACACGGACAGCGTGGTGGCGCCCAGCATGCAGTGGTTCCTCGTCTCGGACCTAGGGGTAACCACGCTGGCAGGTAACGACGGCGTGCACGTGGTGGTGCAGCGCCTGTCGAACGCTCAGCCCGCAGCGGGCCAGCGCGTAGCGCTGCTCTCTCGCTCCAACCGCGTGCTCGGCGAGGCCGTGACCGACGAGCAGGGGCACGTGCAGTTCCCAGCCGGCCTGGCGCTCGGCGCGGGCAACTCCGCGCCGGCCGCCGTGCTGGTGGAGGGCGGCGACGACTTCACCGTCATCTCGCTAGAGGAGCCCGAGTTCGACCTCACGGACCGGGGCGTGGAGGGGCGGCTCTCGCCTGGCCCGCTCGACGTGTTCATGACCACCGACCGGGGCGCCTACCGCCCGGGCGAGACCATCAACCTAACCGTGCTCATGCGCGACGCCAACGCCCACGCCGTGGGCGGCCTGCCGCTCACCGTGCGCCTGTACCGCCCCGATGGGGTGGAGCACAGCGAGTTCGTGAGCACGACCGACCAGGCCGGCGGCTACGTGGTGGCGTTGCCCGTAGGCGCCAACGCGCCCCGTGGCGCCTGGCGCATAGAGGTGCTGGTCGATACCACCGCCGCGCCGCTAGCCAGCAACACCGTGCTGGTCGAGGACTTCGTTCCCGAACGCATAGACGTGGAGCTGGCGCTGGTGGGCGAGAGCAACGACCAGGAGCTGGTGGACGCCGCGGCTGCGCCGAGCCTGCTTGTCTCCGCCGAGCACTTGTTCGGTGCACCGGCCGCCGGCATGACCGTGATGGGCAGCGTACGGATTACCGGCGCCAGCACCCTGCCCGCTTGGCCCGGCTACAGCTTCGGTCGGGAGGGCCAGCAAGGCGCCTCGCAGTTCAGACCGCTGCCGACCGGACTCCTGACCGACGAACAGGGCAACGTAGAGGTGGCGCTGCCGCTGGAGCGGCTGACCCTGGAACCCGTGCCCTACACGCTGGTGGTTGAGACCACCGTGCTGGACGGCTCCTCACGCCCGGTCGAGCGGAGCCTGACGCGCAACCTGAAGCCAACCACTCAGGTGATAGGCGTGCGGCCGAGCTTCGAAGGCGCCCTGCCCGAGGACGCCGACGCCACCTTCGACGTGGTGCTGGTGAACCCCGACGGCACCGCAGCGTCGGGTGAACTGACCTGGCAGGTGGACCGTGTGCAGACCACCTACCAGTGGTACTCGTACGGCAACACCTGGTACTGGGAGCCCGTGACCCAGCGGCAACGCGTGGGCGAGGGCACCGTTAGCGTGCAGGCCGGTCCGGCCAGCGTCAGCGTGCCGGTCGCGTGGGGCAGCTACGAACTGCGCGTGGCGCACGCCTCCAGCCCTCAGACGAGCGCCTCGGTGAGTTTCTCGGCCGGCTGGTACGCGGCGGACGCCAGTCGCGATACCCCCGACCTGCTGGATGTGTCGCTCGACGCCCAGAGTTACGCGCCCGGCGACGTGGCGCGCTTGCGGATCGACCCCGAGGAACCCGGCGTGGCACTGGTGAGCGTGCTCACCAGCCGCGTGGTGCACATGCAGCTGGTGGAGGTGGCGGGCGAGACGGTAGTAGAGCTGCCCGTGACCGACGAATGGGGCGCAGGCGCCTACGTTACCGCCAGTCTGGTGCGGCCATCGGACGGGCCGGAGCACATGCCCACCCGCAGCCTCGGTTTGGCGCACGCCGCCGTGGAACCGGGCGCTAGGCAACTATCCGTGCAACTAACGGCACCGGCCGAGGTGCGCTCGGGCGAGACCCTGACCGTGGTGCTCGAGACCCCGGACCTGACCGAGGGCACCGCGTACGCCACCGTGGCCGCCGTAGATCTGGGCATCCTGAACCTCACCGGCTTCAGTGCGCCCGACCCCAGCGAGCATTACTTCGGTCAGCGGCGCCTGGGCGTGGCAATACGCGACCTTTACGGCAGGCTGATCGACGCCCGCCAGGGCGCCATGGGCGACGTGCGCTCGGGCGGCGACGCCGGCGCGGCCATGGCCAGCGGGCCCGTCCCCACCGAGGAGCTGGTGTCGCTCTTCTCCGGCCCAGTGGAGTTACAGGACGGCCGCGCCGAGGTGAGCTTCGAGGTGCCCGCCTTCAACGGCGCCGTGCGGCTCATGGCCGTGGTGTGGACCGATACGGCTGTGGGTGAGGCCAGCGAGGACGTGCTCGTGCGCGACCCGGTGGTGGTGCAAGGCAGCCTGCCCCGCTTCATGACGCCGGGCGACGTCAGCCGCCTGCGCCTGGAACTGACGCACGTAACCGGTGAGGCCGGCGCCATGCAGCTCGAGGTGAGCGGTCACGGCCTCGGCGCCGTACCCGCCAGTGTGGACGTGGCGGTGAACGGCCGCGCGGTTCTCGATCTGCCCCTGGCCCCCACGGAGGCTGGCGAACACGTCTATACGGTCACGCTGCGCACGCCTGACGGGGTGGAAGTGCAGCGCGAGCTGCGCCTCAGCGTGCTCTTCACGGACCCCGAGACGGCGCGCACCGAGCAGCTGATGCTGGGTGCTGGCGACACGTTCGTGCTGGACGCCTCCGCCTTAGCGGGCTTCCGCCCCGGCACCACCCGTACCGCCGTGGCGGCGGGCCGCGGCGCCGCACTCGACGTACCGGGGCAAGTGCTGAGGCTCGCTGGTTACGGGTACGGCTCCACGGAGCGCTTGGCATCCAGCCTGTTGCCGCTGCTCCTCGCCCCCGAACTGATGGTGCAGATGGAGCTGCTGGAGCCCGGCGAGGCAGAGGAACGCGTGCAGGAGGTGGTGGACCGCATCCTCACGCGGCAGTCCGGCAACGGCAGCTTCGGGCAGTGGTCCGCGGGCGGGTTCGACGTGTGGCTCGACGCCTACGTGACCGAATCCCTGCTGCGTGCCGAGGCGCACGGCGCGAATGTTCCCGACGTGGCCATGCGCATGGCGCTCGACAACCTGCGCAATAACTTGGCGCGGGCGGGCTCCATGCGTGACGGCGCCGCGGGCTACGCGTACGCCTTCCACGTGCTAGCGCAAGCGGGCGAGGCCGCCATAGGCGATCTGCGCTACCACGCCGATGTACTGGCCGAGCGCTTCGATACGCCCTTGGCGGCAGCCCATCTTGGCGCTGCGCTGGCCGTGTACGGCGAACGCGGCCGCGCGGAGGTCATGTTCGCTCAAGCGGAGCGCTTGGCCCTGGCCGAGTCCGAGGACGTCGGTTGGCGCGCCGATTACGGCACCAGGCTGCGCGACCGGGCGGGCGTGTTGGCCTTGGCCACAGAGGCCGGCAGCACGGCGGTGGACTTAGGGCGCCTGACGACCCTGGTTAGCGCGGGCATCACCGACCGTTACCGCTCCACCCAGGAGGCAGCCTGGCTGCACCGGGCAGCCATGGCAATGGGCGCCGAAGCCACCATGCTGGAACTGAACGGTGAGCGGCTGCCCGCGAGCGGTGTCGTACCTTACGAGGGCGAACCGCTTGAGATCACCAACGTCGGCAGCGAGCCGGTGACCCTCACCGTCACGACCTTCGGTGTGCCGGAGACACCGCCAGCCGCGGGCGGTGTCGGTTACTCCATAACCCGCACGCTGTACACCCCGGACGGCGAACCCGCCGACCTGAACACCATCCGCGCCGGCGACCGGCTGGTAACTGTGCTGGAGGTGCGCCCGGAACGCGGCGTGCCGGGCGGTCTGCTCCTCATAGACGACCCGCTACCCGCTGGCTTCGAGATCGACAACGCCAACCTGCTCCGCGCTGGCGACGTGCGCGCGCTCGACTGGCTGCAGGTGCAGAGCAGCGCCGACATGACCGAGGCGCGCGCGGACCGCTTCGTGGCCGCCCTGCGCTGGACGAGCCAGGAACCGCTGCGGCTGGCCTACTTCGTGCGGGCGGTGTCGCCGGGCGAATTCCACTACCCCGCCCCGCTGATGGAGGACGCCTACCGCCCCACCAACCGCGCCGTGGGCGAAACGGGGAGGTTGGTCATCAGGCCATGAGCGTGGCGCGTAAGCGCGGGGCACTCGTTGCCCTTGGCCTCCTGGCGGTGAGCGTTCTTGCGGCGTGGTTCGGCTTCGACCGCTGGGTCAACGCCACCGAGCTGCCGTCCCTCACCCCGCCGACCTCGGTGGAGGTTCTGGCGCGCGACGGCCGTCTGCTGCGCGCTTTCACTGTGGAGGACGGCATCTGGCGCCTGCGGGTGGCGCCAGACCGCGTGGACCGCGGTTACCTCGCCCTGCTACTGGCGTACGAGGACCGCCGCTTCTACTCGCACTCCGGGGTCGACCTGCTGGCGCTGGCCCGGGCCGGGGCGCAGTCCCTGCTGAACGGGCGGCTGGTCTCCGGCGGCTCTACGCTCACCATGCAGGTGGCGCGGCTGCTGGAGGGTGGCAGCACAGGCGAGCTGGCCGGCAAGCTGCGGCAGATGCGCGTGGCGTGGGCGCTGGAACGAGAGCTGAGCAAGGACGAGATCCTGGCCCTCTACCTGCAGCTGGCGCCAATGGGCGGCAACCTAGAGGGCGTGCGCGCCGGCAGCCTCGCGTGGTTCGGCAAGGAGCCAGGGCGCCTGACGGAGGCGCAGGCGGCGCTACTGGTGGCGGTGCCGCAGGCGCCCAACTCGCGGGCGCCCGACGAGCATCCGGAGGCCGCGGCGGTGGCGCGCGAGCGGGTGCTGACAAGGGCGGCCGAGCTGGGCGTAATAACGCAAGACGCTGCCACGGCGGCGGTTACGGAGGGGTTACCCCGCGTGCGGCGCGCCTTCCCAGCTCTGGCACCGCACCTCGCGGACCGGCTGCGGGTACTTAACCCGCTGACCTTGGTGCACCGCACCACCATCGACCTCGACCTGCAGGCCTCGCTCGAAGCGCTGGCGACAACGGCCCTGATCGGGTTGCCGCCGCAGGCCACCGTGGCGCTAATGGTGGCCGACCCGGATAGCGGCCACGTGCTGGCCACGGTAGGTTCGGCGGACTACACAAGCGACGCGCGCCGCGGTTACGTGGACATGACGCAGGCTCTGCGCTCGCCGGGCTCCACCCTCAAGCCGCTGGTGTACGGCATGGCGTTCTCGGACGGCATGGCGCACCCCGAGACGCTGCTGAACGACCGGCCCGAGGATTACGGCGGTTACGCGCCGCAGAACTTCGACGGCGTGTTCCGCGGGCAGGTCACGGCCCGCTACGCGCTGCAGCAGTCTCTGAACATGCCGGTGGTGGAGCTCACTCAGGCAATCGGGCCGGCGCGGCTACTGACGGCCCTGCGGCAGGCGGGCGTGGAGGCCGAGGTGCCCGGCGACGCCGCGGGTTTGGCCATCGCCCTGGGCGGCGTGGGCGTGAGCCTAGAGGGGTTAGTCCAGCTATACGGCGCCATCGCCCGGGGTGGCACCGCGCGGGAACTGAGCGTGGTGGCGGGGGAGGAGGTGGCGGCGTTGGTGGGCGACGCCGCGGTGACGGCCAACGAGACCGCGAGCGAGACCGCGCAAGGAACCGCGCAAGGTACCGCCCAGGCGGCGTCGCCTCGTCTCATGACCCCGGAGGCCGCCTGGCAGGTGGCGAACATCCTGGCCACCGCGCCCCGCCCGGCGGGTGCGCCCAACCTGCCGCTGGCCTTCAAAACGGGCACGTCGCACGGGCACCGCGACGCACTGGCGCTGGGCTTCGACGGCGAGCACGTGGCGGGCGTGTGGGTGGGCCGTGCGGACGGCTCGCCCGTGCCGGGCATGTACGGGGTGGACGTGGCGGTGCCGGTGCTGTTCGAGCTGTTCGCGCGCTTAGGTGGAGTGCAGCCGCAGCCGCCGGCCCCACCAACGCTGCTGGCGGTGGCGTCCAACGCGGAGCTGCCCGCGCACCTGCAGCAGTTCGGCACGCGGGTGGTGCAGACGGAGGACTCTCCCCAACTGACGTTCCCGCCCGAGGGCGCAACCTTGGCGCCACTGGCCGGTGGCATACCCGTGAAGGTGGAGCGCGGCCGGGCGCCGTTCACCTGGTTCGCGAACGGCGAACCCGTGCTGCTGGGCAGCTACGAGCGGGAGACGCGGCTGGAGGTGCCTGGTCCTGGCTTCGTGACATTGTCGGTGGTGGACGCGGAGGGGCGCTCGGCGCGGGTGCAGGTGGAGGTGCGGTAGCCTCGAGATGCACGGCCGATTTGACAGTATGCAAACAGTCCGCTCAAAGCATGTGGCCTAGTCCCTAAACT